>CAZWOY010000075.1:0-3169 GCA_964635255.1 uncultured bacterium | reverse complement strand
AGATCAGCGCCGCCGGCAAGCCGTTTTCCACCCATGGATCCTGCAGTTCGCCTTCGGAATCGACTTTTTGAATATAAATTTCAGACCAGATCCCGTTCCGATTGTCTTCCCAAACTATCCACAATCCATTTTCTTCGCTGGGAAGCGTTTGCGGACTGATTTGACGCCCCTCCGCAGTGCAAACTGGCAGCCCGGAATCTTCAAACAGCAGTTCCGGTCGATTCGCTTCGACGTCGACCGCAATTTTTTGGAGGAACAGGTCGGTGCGATTATTGCCATCAAAATTCCTGAGGTCTTCCCAGACTATCCAGATAAAACCCTCGTTATCGACGGCTAAAGCGGGCTTGCGCTGGTTAAATTGTTCAATGTCATCCCCACTGCAGAGCATAACGCCGTCTTCAGCCCATAATATCTCGCCGTTATGCCGGATAAACTGTCCGTAAATATCCTGCCGGTCCTGATTGCCGCCTCCGTTGCGTTCGTCCATCCAGACAACGATATAGCCTTCAGGATGAGCCGCAATCTGCGGTTCTTCCTGGTCATGCCGCGCAGCGGATAAAATTAAGTCTCCGTCGCCCCAAAGGGCGTCTCCGTCCTCATCTATTCGTTCGATATAAAGATCGGCGTTGTTATCTTCGGTATGTTCCGTCCAAAGGACGACGGCTCCGCCCGCGCCATCGGGAACGAGCGCCTGCGGGAGCTTATCCGTCCCGTTATCCGTCAAGCGTAGGCCCGTTTCGCCCCACATTCTATCGCCGGCTTCCTCGATGCGCTGCAGGTAAATCTCGTATATGTCCTCGCTTTCGCTGCACCAGGCGAAAATCCCGCCATCGCGTTCATCGCTGCAAACTTTGGGGATGATCTGCGATTCGTTGTTCCCCGCCAGTTCCGCCACCTGCAGACCATTTGCCCCCCATAACGCAACACCGTTCCCGCGCATTTTCTGGGCGACGATCGTATGTTGCTCATTTTGCTCGTTGTGATCTTCCCAGACAATTATCGGACGTCCCCGGCTGGAAAAAGTATTTTGCAGTCTGAGTCCGCCTCCGCTGTTACCCATTGGAACGCGCCTGCCGTTGCGGTCGAAGCTGAAATCAACCTCATCGCCTTGGTCGCCGCCAATCTGGCAATACGCAAATGCGCCTTCGGCTCCGTGCCTGCCATCAAGCCAGATTGTTACAAAATTGCCGTCTCTCAAAGCCATCAATCCGCCCGGCTGCAGAATAGCGCCGCTTCCAATTCCTGAGTAGATTCTTTCGGATTGCTCCCACACCCATTCTCCTTCGCGGCTGAGCATTTGTGAATATAGTTCCAGCGCATAGGGCCGATATTCAACCCAGATTGCTAAACTTCTCCCTTGAGCGGATGGCAGGATTAAAGGCATGAAACAAGCAGCAAATTCATTTTCATCTATATCGATTAAAGGCGCGCCGATTTCTTCCCAAACCGTTTCGCCGTCGATGTTAATATGCTGGACATAGACGTCCATATTCGGAAATCCATGACGCCTTTCGTCCTCCCACGCGATATAAACTCCGCCTTCGCCATCCGGAAAAGCCCAAGAGAGCATTTGGCTTCGCTCCTGAGCAATTAGCCTGTGGTTCGCTTCCCAGTGAGTCTGCAGTCCATCCTCGTCCGTAATGCGTTGCGCGCTGATATCACGGTAGACGCCGTCTCTGCTTCTATCATTCCAAATGATTATTGCGCCTCCATTCGAAGACGCTAGGCCCTTCAAAAGTTGTTCATTTTCCACGCCGCAGATCAATTCACCTTCTTCAGGTCCATTCCAGACCAGTTCGCCCTCGTTATTGACATACTGCGCATAAATATCTTTATCCGCCTGCTCTGCATTTCTTTCATCCGTCCAAGCAATAAATGCGCCCCCGGCGCCGTCGGAGCATATTTTTGGAGTTTCCTGTTGGGATCGATTGCTGCAAACCTGAATTCCGCCATTGCCTTCGCCCCATAATTGAACTCCATTAGCGAGAAGCCTCTGCGCCCGAATATCATAATTCGCGACTTCTCTGCCGTCTTTCCAGGCGATTAACGCTCCCCCTTCTCCATCGGCGGCTACGTCCATCTCAACCTGCGCGCCTAATACTGAAACGACGGGAATGCCGTTATCGTCCCAATCCGGATCGCGCCGGCCATCATTCAAAATATGGTGAGCGAAAATATCGCCGGCGTCCCCGCCGCCTATATTCTGCCACACAATCAGACAGCCGCCGCCGCCGTCTTCGGATATGTATATATCTTCCTGAATTCCCTCGTTCAAGCATACCGCTAAGCCGTTGCCTTCCTCACCCCATAATGCTTCGCCATCGACGTCGATCTTAGTGCAGCGAAGATCTCCCATCTCATCTTCCGAATAGTCCTTCCAGGCGATAAACCACCCGCCGTCGCTGCAGGCTGCGATAGCAGGGTCTTCACATAAGTCTCCGCGATTAGTGATCCGCCTGCCGTTCGGTTCAAACCTCGGTTCGCCGTCGATGTCGAAAACCTGCACATAGACTTCCCGGTAACCGGTGCGGGCGTCCGTCCAAACAACTCCGTTTTCCGCAGCGCGTTCGCCTTCCCATCGATGCGCCGCGCGCTTGTACCACTGCGGATTTCCGCCCTGCCGGATTTTGACGCCGCTGTCCGGTTCCCATCCGAGCCATGGGCGCTGTGCTAAGGTTGTAGAAAATAAAAAGAGGATTGAAAATAAAACTGAAGCTAAAAAACTGCTGCGAAAATGCATAAGTCTCTCCGAAATTTGTGGTTGAGCAAATAGAAGGGTCTCAGGTATTTTACCGCAAAGAAAATGCCATTAATCCACAAAGGCGCAAGAAGAGCAAATTCGCTCTGTGATCTCTGCGCCTTTTGTGGTGAATCTTTAACTCGTTCCCACGCTCCTGCGTGGGAATGCATATCGACCTCATATTGTTAAGTATGCATTCCCACGCAGGAGCGTGGGAACGAGTTGGCAAGAGCTTGCAGACGCCCCCGTCTGCAAGACAACGCCATATTATATCAAACCGCAAGAGCTTGCAGACGCCCCCGTCTGCAAGATGACGCCATATTATATCAAACCGCAAGAGCTTGCAGACGCCCCCGTCTGCAAGATGACGCCACATTATATCAAACCGCAAGAGCTTGCAGACGCCCCCGTCTGCAAGATGACGCCATA
>CAZWOY010000074.1:6907-12693 GCA_964635255.1 uncultured bacterium | reverse complement strand
AAGGGGGGATACAGGGGGGTTGCGACTTACGTCAGAAAATGAGTCTATTTTCATGCTGCGTAGTGAAGCTCGCTTCGTGAGCAATTATGATGAATATGCACAGAAAAATAATTGCGTCTTGCAGATTAGTCTGTTTTGGCGCTTATTATTTATACTTTATTGATGGTTCTGCAGGATTTCTCTGAAGGTTTTGTCATATTCCGCGGCAATTTTATCCCAGGTAAAGTTCTCGGAAACTGTTAACTGTCCTGCATGACCAATCTTTTGTCTTAAATCCGGATTTAAAATCAGTTTTTCCCAGATTTCGGCTAAAGCTTCGACGTTTTTTGGCGGCGCAAGAAAACCATTTATTCCGTTATTTACAAGGTCGCAGATCCCGACGCCTTCGCATCCTATGACGGGAGCGCCTATTGCCATAGATTCTAGATACACAATACCTAATCCTTCCTTATAGCTTGGCATTGAATAAATATCCGCACGCGCAATTTCTTCATAAGCGTCTTCGCTCTTCATCCTGCCTGTAAATTCAATTCGATCTCTCAGATTCAGATCGCTTGCCATTTTTTCGAGACGGCTTCGGTCCTCGCCGTCGCCGATAATTTTGTATTTGAGATTCGGATACCTGCCGGCAAGGCGTTTCAAAGCCAGGATGTTATATTCGACGCCTTTTGATTTAATCAATTTACAAATGGATACAACGGTGATTTTCTCTGTTTGGTTCTTTTTTGATTTCTTAAATTTTGCGGCTTTTTCAATCAGTAACGGGTCATATCCTTGATATATGGTCCGGCAAGCAACGTTTTTAAAATACGAATTTATTTTTCTTTTTAAGTGTCCGCTGACCGCAATTACTTTTCCGGCTTGACGATAAACTTCCGCTATTCTCTTTTTAGCGCCATGCAGATGAACCGTTGCATTCATATCCGCGCCATGAACGACAATAACGTAAGGAATATTAAAAAGGTTGGATAGTTTCATCGCCATCCAACCGTTCGGCAGCGCTGATTGACACCATATAATATCGGGTTGAAACTCCCTGATTATACGCTTCGAAATCGTTCCCGCTCCATAATATAGCGCATGACCATAATAGCTCGGGGGGAGTAATTTATATGAATACGGATAACGAGGAAAGCTCACTTTTATGCCATTTTGTGAATATTCCTTTGGGAACATCCTTTCCTGATGCTTCCATTTGCCGAAATACAATAGCGGAAACGGAGGCCGCGGGACTGTATAAATTATCCGAAATTCATTGCCCAAATGCCGGAGGCGTTCAACCAAACGATATATGAATATCCCGCTAAGTTGATGGGCGGGATGAGGGTACATGTCAGTGATAATTAAAATTTTCATATCGAATCAAGCGTCCTTTGCAATTTGAACTAACACTTCTCTGTATGCCGCTTTCGCTTCCTCTGTTACAAGCCGGCAGTTATGGTGCAGTAGTGTAAAATCGCCGTTATAATCTTTTACAATTTTACTGAACCGGAAAGTCTCCCGCTTTAGTTGTGGGAAAGTTCCAGCTGCATAGTCCAATATGGAAGCGTCCATGACAATCAACGGTCGCTCGCGTAGTTTTAGCTGTTGGCGCGTAAGAAGATTGAAAACAGGATATTCATAACATATCCCGCATCTAAAACCGGGGCATTCTGCGAATCCGAGCGTGCTGTCGTAAGCTAAACCGGCGTCCTCCCAGTTTTGCCATGTCTCGGGATTCGACCAGCGGAGAAAATGTTGACGCCCGCCAAGCGCATTTTGTTTTATACCTGATATTTTTAGTGTATTTCTTAAATTATCAAGTTCGTCGCGAGTTGCTTTTGGATTTTTATAAGTTTTATAACTGGGATGCAGCCCAATCTCGCCGCCGAATTTATCGACTAATTTAAGCAAATCTTTAATCCAATTCCACTCTAAAGAATAGAATCCATCGATTTTTCCTCCAGTGTGTCCGGCGATAAAATTGAAGCGGCCAACTATGCCGAATTCCCTATTTGTATTCATTATCCAGTCAAGGTTATAGCCCGGGTCGATTCGCAGAATATTTTTGGCAACGCCCTGTTGTCTATTAAAATATCCGGTTTTGGAAATTGCGAAAATCAGCAGTCTTTTAATAGAAGCCATTGGCTTTTTTCGTTTCAGTAAATCGCCAGCCGAGGCGCGCAGGCTGCTCGCGAACGACTGCCAAGCGAACGACAGTGGATTGTCAACATCGTGGCTGACGAAGATTCTGTAATCCCGTTTTTTACGCTCTATTTCTCCCCATAATCGTTTAATAAGACGCCATAGTATTTCGATATAACAATTTACTATCGGGATTTCGTTGAATTTTTCCTGATAACTCAACGCCGCTTCGATAGGAAATCTATCATGAATATCGCGATCCTTTTTGACTAATTCCTCATAGCGAGTCAGCATAAAAAAAGCGCTGCCGAATATATCCAATCCTGTTTGTATATTATCTTTTTCAATTTTGAAAAATGATCCGTTATCAAGCGCTTCCCCGTATATAACCGGCAATTCAGGGGGTAACTGATTTTCTCCAAAACATTCGTTTTTGGTGGAAATTTTTTTCAATGGAGTTTCTGGCAATGAATCAGGTTTTAACCAGATATTTTTGGGAGCGCTGAAAAGTGTATTCGCAAGTTTAAGCTTTTTTTTATTACCGGCAGAAGTTATTGTAATCTCAATGCGCTTGTCATTGGAATCCGTTATTTCAATATTGAATCCATATACTTCCTCAAAGATATACTGGGATATATATCGGATTTCTTGGTAATAATCTGTTCTACATTTGATTAAAAAATTAGCCATTAATTCTCTGGGAAAATAGAACATGACCCGGATTCCGCAAACCCAAATTTCGAATTGAATAATTATTTATAATTTCGATTTGATTCACTTGAAATACTTTTTTGTTGCTGGAATCGCCTTTGTAAACAAATACTTTAGTTTAAAAGCTATCCGCGACTCCGGAGAGAAATCCCAACTAACCCTGCAGGAATAGCAAAGCGGGTTGTCACATAAGAAAAAGGTCGGATCTTCCTTCAATACTTGTAAATCTACCTCTAAAGTTTTCTTGAGATTTAACAAAGCGCAGTGCGCGTTACCGATGTTTCCCTCAAGCAACGCTCCATTTTTTTTATATAGACTGTAGAATTTACCGAAACCGAAGTTGCAGCCGCCGGCATAGTTTTTCACAAATAACTTAACAGATCCGTCGTCTGATCGATAATTAACTCCAAATCTGCCCATAGCATTATTTCGGAATCCGAGGAGATTCTGAGCTACGTGCACTGTAGTTACTCCCGGTGATATCGCGTAAGTGCCGAGCTTCAACATCCAGCCATTTCCGTTTTCAGCCAGTTTATGAGCAGGTTCATAGGCAGGTTTTAAAGCATCATGGTCCTTTAATATTTCCCATGCAAATGGACCAATGCCAACATTTGAACAAGAAGGATGCCGGCTGCGTATAGATTCCGGCATTTTTAACATCAGATTTATTAAAAAACCTGAATAGGCGGGAGTTTCTTTATCGAAAATCTTTTTGCTATCTTCATGGTTTAAGGGTAGTTTATACAGCGGAGTAAAAGAATTGCCGAATATACCGCCCTCTTCGCCTACAACTTCCCGCAGGCTTTCAAGGACGGTGCTTGCACCCCCTTCAATCCATCCGACCTGGCTTAAGGCTGAACTGATCAAAAGATTATAGCCTCTTTTAATACCGATAGCCTTAAGGTCTTGGATCAGTTTTTTCTTTGTTAATTTCTCCATCTGTAATCACAATATATAGAGACCGATTTGGAAAATCAATATTTGCCTTTTTAGCAGAATCGAGCTAGCGTCTTTGGTGGAATTTACTTTTTTATACATTTATACACTCATTCCCGGAACCATTGAAGCGATTATTGAATTTTGGGTATAAAAGAGATATTCTGTTAGTTAACAAAATTCGATTTCATCCGAGCAATATTCCTTTTGGGAAACAAATCAGAATCTGATTCGACGGAAATCCGGGACAGAGAATCGCTGCTCGTTAAAATAGCGGCGGCTTTGGGCGGGCAGGTGGGCGTATTTGTCTTCGGTTTTATCACGGCGATTATCGTCGCCCGAGCGCTTGGACCGGAAGGCAAAGGCTCGTTTTCCTTAGTAATCCTGATTGCAAACCTGATTTACAATTTCTGTCATGGCAGTCTGGGCTCGGCGAACTCGCATTTCGCCGGTCGTTTTAATCGCCATATTTCCGGCATTATCGGCAATAGCCTGTTCATTGTGTTTTTCTGGGGAGGCTTAATTGCGGCAGTGTTTATTGCGTTTGCCGAGGCTGCGGTTGGATATTTTTATCCGGATGTTGATTTATCTTTGGTTAAAGCAACTGCGATAGCCATTCCGGCTTTAATCCTGTTTGAATACAGCAGCGGCATTGTCAGAGGCCAAGATAGAATCAGACAATACAGCTTGCTGTTGGTTGTTAAGGAGTTGTCGTTTCTGATTGCTCTCGTTTTTCTGCTCATAATCGGGAAAGTTTCAGTAGGCGGCGTGGTCTATTGCTGGATATTCGGAGTGGTCATTTCAGCGCTGGTTTCAGCGATCAGCGCTTGCGCCGGGAATAAGTTTAACTTAAGTCTTGACCGGCAGATTTTAAAACCTATGGCAAAATACAGCCTGCAGTCTCATGCAGCAAACCTCGCCTCTTTTCTAAAAACCCGGATCGACTGGCTTTTGATACCCTATTTTTTGGATGAAATCTCACTTGGCTATTATGCCAATTCAAGCGCGATCATACTGGTTTTATGGTTTTTACCTGCAGCAATGGCGCAGATTCTTCAACCTCATATCGCCTGGCGCGAAAACACTTCAGGCGATAAGCTGACGCCGGTTTTATGCAGAATAACTACTTTTTTAACCTGCATCGCGGGCTTATTAATGATCGTATTCGGTAAAATTGGCGTCCGAATTGTATTTGGCGCTGAATTCCTGCCTTCATATATGCCATTAGTAATACTGATTCCCGGCGCAATACTGTTAGGCGTTTCCAAACTCATCGCCGGAGACCTTGGAGGGCGGGGATTGCCGCATTATGCAATGAAAATTTCGATAGCGGTTCTTTTCATAAATATTGCTGCCAATCTGCTGTTAATTCCGACATTAGGAATAGCCGGCGCCGCCATTGCGGCTACATTTAGTTTTAGCTGCAACGGTTTACTATTTTTATTTGCGTTCAGGAAAGAATCGGGTGTTGGTATCTTCGATACTCTGATTATGAAAAAGACGGATGTTGACTTAATTGCGAGGTCGGCAGCCGAATGGCGCAAGCGATGAAATACTTTAGTGAAAGGATTATTAGGAATCCACTGCTGGGAAAATAGAAGCTTGGAGTTATCGCATTGAGTGCGCGCTTCAGCGCGTACCGAGCGCCTCATGCGCGCTGAAGCGCGCACTCAATGTGGTTAAACCAGCTATTTCCATGTTGTGTGGCGAAGCTGGCTTCAAGAGCAGTTATAAAAAATCGACTAATCGAATAAACCGATAGGTTCAAATAGCGATGTTTTTTAAATAATTTTAGAAAAAAATCTCTTTATCTCGAAAAATATATTGTGAAATAATTCACATTATATTATATTGTAAATAGCGAACGTTTACGACCAAATAGGAAGGACACTTGTTCGAATTCCTTGGAGAGCTTGCAGACGCCCTCGTCTGCAAGCCCAAGATTTTGTAATTGATTGTAAAAAGCTTGCAGACGGGGGCGTCTGCAAGCATAAGATTTTGATGTTGGTTATGAA
>CAZWOY010000074.1:0-6807 GCA_964635255.1 uncultured bacterium | reverse complement strand
CGGGGGCGTCTGCAAGCATAAGATTTTGATGTTGGTTATGAAAAGCTTGCAGACGCCCTCGTCTGCAAGCCCAAGAGTTTGTAGTTGATTGCAAAAAAACTTGCAGACGGGGGCGTCTGCAAGCTCTCGATTTAGTTCACAGAACTTAAAGGGTAACAAAAATGCAGGTTATCGTCAGACGGAATGTGCTTGAAGAGATCGAAAAGCTGATAGCGCGTTATGGTAATGATCGATCTGCTTTGCTGCCGATCATGCACGCCATGCAGGATAAGTACGGCATAATTTCAGACCGCATTATACAGACCACCGCCCACGCCCTCAATATTCACCCCGTCGAGGTTGAGGGAGTCGCCAGCTTTTACAGTTTTTTCGAGACCAAAGAAAAACTTGGCAAATACGTCATCCGTCTTTGCCAGACCATTTCCTGCGATCTGGCAGGGAAAAAACAGATTGCTCGCCAGCTGCAAAACGAGCTGGGAATAAAATTCGGCGAAACAACCAGCGACGGGATGTTTACGCTGAGATATACCAACTGCCTCGGTATGTGCGATCAGGGACCGGCGCTGCTTGTAAACGACCGGCTTTTCGCTAAAGTTACGCCGGATCAGGTGCATAAAATCATCACCGAGTGCAAGCGTGAATTTATCAGGTCCGAATTTCCACAAGTGGTTCCCTCGGACCTCCGTATGAAAGGACCGATTCTCGATCACAGCACACAGCCGTTTGAGGGTCTGCGAAAAGCTGTCCAGAAAACTCCGGCGCAAATCATCGAAGCAATCAGAGAATCGAAACTCAAAGGGCGAGGTGGAGCCGGCTTTCCAACGGCTCTGAAATGGCAGTTTGCCGCGGAAGATCCGACTGAGCGGAAATATGTCGTCTGCAATGCCGATGAAGGTGAACCGGGAACATTTAAGGACAGATTTCTACTCTACAAACAGACAGACCTGGTTTTAGACGGGATGACGCTCGCAGCTTATGCTATCGGAGCCCAGCAGGGGTATATCTACCTCCGAATTGAGTATCTGTACATGAGGAAGTTTCTTAAGGAAGTCCTTGAAAAGAGATTTAAAGCAAATCTCCTGGGTGAAAAGATCCTCGGTAAAGAAGGTTTTAATTTCAACATTGACATCCGCATGGGCGCCGGCGCTTATGTGTGCGGCGAGGAAACGGCGTTGATCGAATCTCTCGAAGGCGAACGCGGGGAACCGCGCAACCGTCCGCCGTTTCCGGTCGATACCGGCTTCTTTAACCGGCCCACAATCGTCAACAATGTCGAGACCTTCACCGCAGCCGCCTTAATAATGGCAAAATCACCGCAATGGTTCCTGGAACATGGAACCGATAAATCAACCGGCACAAAACTCTTCAGTGTTTCCGGTCATTGCGAGCGGCCTGGAATTTATGAGTTTCCGTTCGGGACGACGATCGCCGGGCTGTTAAAGGAAACCGGCGGTGAAGACGCTAAAGCGGTGCAAGTCGGCGGCGCGTCTGGTCAATGCATCGCGCGCGATGGCTTCGACCGCAGCCTGTCCTTTGAAGACCTCGCTTCCGGTGGATCGATTATTATTTTCGGACCCGATACCGATATGCTGCGCGTGGCAAAGAATTTCACAGAATTCTTCATCGAAGAATGCTGCGGCCAATGCACGCCCTGCCGGATTGGGAACATGAAAATCCTTGAAGGAATCAAGATGCTGGAGGAGGGCCGATGTTCCTCGTCCTATCTCAACGATTTGATAAAACTGAGCCAAACCATGCGCCTTGTTTCCAAATGCGGACTTGGCCAGTCAAGCGGCAATGCATTCGTTACGATCATGGAGAGCTTCAAGGATGAAATATTAGGCCGAGTTTTATAAAGGCAAGGAGATTTGAAAATGATAGATTTTAAAGATAAACTACCCAGCACGGAAGGCCGGATCCCGAAAAGTCAGAAGATTTCCGACGTCAAATCGCTGAAGGAGGAAAAGCTCCTCAAGTCGAAGATCAAAATTAAAATCGACAATCTCGAGATCGAAGTTCCTTACGGCACAACCATTCTTGAAGCAGCGCGCCGGATCGGTGTTCATATACCAACGCTTTGCTACCACGACAATTTGCATATAGCCGGCGTTTGCCGGATCTGCTGCGTTGAGGTCGAAGGGCAGAAAACATTGCAGGCGTCCTGCGCCTATCCGATTACCGAACCGATTACGATTCGAACTCATACACGATCGGTGAGGCAGGCGCGCCGGCATATTCTCGAACTGATGCTTTCCGAACATCAGGGCGAGTGCTATTCCTGCGTTCGCAACGGCATCTGCGAGTTGCAGAATCTGGCGGCTGAATACGGCGTCGATTCCTATCGATTCGGACATATCGACAAGCCCAAATACGGCAGGGACGATACCAGCCCATCCATCGTTCGCGATCTTGACAAGTGCATACTCTGCCGGCGATGCGTCCGCGCGTGCATCGACCTGCAGGAAGTGGGCGTTTACGACACACTATATCGCGGCGCAAAAACTAAGATCAGCACGTTCCATGATTTGCCTATGTCACAGGTAGTGTGTATAAACTGTGGACAATGCATCAATCATTGCCCGACGGGAGCTTTGCATTCCAATGATTTCAGCGACGAGATCTGGGCGGCGATCGACGACCCTTCAAAGCATGTGGTCATTCAAACCGCTCCCGCTCCGCGGGCTGCCATTGGTGAATGTTTTGGACTGGAACCGGGAACGGCGCTAACCGGCGAGCTTAATACCGCCTTGCGCCACTGCGGCTTTGCGAAAGTGTTTGACACCAACTTTTCAGCCGATCTCACCATCATCGAAGAGGGCGCCGAATTGCTGCAGCGTCTGCACAAAGCGCTTGCAACCGGTGAACAGGTTTTTCTACCGCAGTTCACATCCTGCTCGCCGGGCTGGGTGAAATATATTGAATCCTTTCACCCTGAGATGTTGGACTTCGTATCATCAGCAAAGAGTCCGCAGCAGATGTTCGGAGCCGTTATTAAAACCTACTATGCACAACTGCATAATATCGACCCGTTCGATATCGTGACGGTTTCGCTCATGCCCTGCACCGCGAAGAAATTCGAAGCCAATCGGCCTGAATTTTACTCGTCAGGCTACAAGGACATAGATTATGTCGTAACCACCCGTGAAATGGCTCAGATGATCAAGGAAGTCGGCGTCGAACTGCCGCGGATGGAAAAATCAGACTTCGATGATCCATTCGGCGCCGCCACCGGATCGGGCGTCATTTTCGGCGCCACCGGCGGAGTTATGGAATCGGCGATCCGCACCGTGTACGAATTAGTGACCGGTCAGAAGATCGAAAACATATTCGAACATATGCGCATCATGCCGGTGCGTGGATTTGAAGGGATTAAATACGCTGAACTGACCATCGACGACGTCGGCGAAGCGCCGCCGCTTCTCAGCCATCTGTTCACTGATTGGAGCTGGCTGAAAGGAGTTACGCTTAAAGTCGCCGTCTGTCATGGGACAGCCAATGCCAAGCGTGTGCTGGAGAACATCGAACAGGGCGGGAAGCTGGCCGAGTGCCATTTCATCGAATTCATGGCCTGCCCTGGCGGCTGCCTGGGCGGCGGCGGGCAACCGATCCCGACTAACCGTAAAATATTGGAAGCGCGCGCGCAGGCGATATACAACGAAGATGAACGGAGCGAAGTTCGCAAGTCCTATGAAAATCCCGCGATAGTAAAGCTGTACAAGGAGTTCTTCACCGAAGGACCCTGCGGACGCCGAAACCATGAATTGCTGCATACGACTTATACGCCGCGCACGAAGATGGTTGTTTGAGGAAAAAAAGATAGGGACGCAGGGGCGAGACATAGCTCGCCCCTGCCGAGTGGTGTTATTATAGATAAAAACGATATCCTGCAATGGCTGCGCCGTCAAAAACCACAGGAACTGGATCGCTTATGGCGCAAGGCTGATTTAGTAAGAAGCAAAGCCGTCGGCGACGAGGTCTATCTGCGCGGCATAATCGAGATTTCTAACATTTGCAGCCGCAACTGCCTTTACTGTGGCATTAGCGTAAACGCCGGCAGCCTCGAACGCTATACGATGGCGCACTCTGAAATCCTCGATTCGCTGGCTGGATTCGGAGAAAACGGCATAAACACCGTCGTTCTTCAATCGGGCGAGTCCGATTATTTAAAGCCGGATTGGGTATCGAAGCTGATCGAGCGCATCAAGAGCGAAACAGGTCTCGCAGTTACGCTCAGCCTGGGCGAGAAAACCGCCGGCGTTTATCGTGAATGGAAAGACGCCGGAGCTTCGCGGTATCTGCTGAAATTTGAAACGAGCAATCCCGGTCTCTACGCCCGGCTGCATCCAGGGCGCAGAAACGGCTGGGAACAGCGAATTAAGGCGATTAAGACACTAACGGAGGCGGATTATGAGGTTGGCAGCGGCAATATCGTCGGTTTGCCGGGACAAAGCTGCGAAGATTTGGCGAACGATATACTGTTGTTCAGGGAATTGAATCTGGATATGATCGGGATCGGACCGTACGTGCCGCACCCATCGACGCCCATCGCGCTAAACCGGCGGAAATTTGATGCGCCGGCAGACCAGGTCGCCGCCGATTCGGAGCTGACGTTCAAAACTTTGGCTTTAGCGCGGCTGATTTGTCCGTTGGCGAATATCCCGGCGACAACGGCGCTATCGACGGTCGATCACACTCGAGTCAGGGAGTTGGCACTGAACCGAGGCGCGAATGTGATAATGCCCGATTTCACGCCGGAAAGGTACAAACGATTGTACGATATTTATCCTAAAAATGCGGCTTTAACCGGCGATCCGGTTGAGATTGCCGGACAGATAAAAAATCTGCTGGAACGAACCGGAAGGCGGATCGGTACAACTAACGGAGTTTCGTTGAATTTTAAGAGGCGCAATTCGCAGATTTCACGGGAGTGATTATACCGGTAGGGCAGGCGTCCCTGCCTGCCAACTCTTATAAAAGGTTGAGAAGGCAGGCAGAGACGCCTGCCCTACCGGTTGTTTTTACCCGTAGAACGGCAGGCCGGGACGCCTGCCCTACCGGTTGTTTTTACCCGTAGAACGGCAGGCAGAGACGCCTGCCCTACTGGGATTTAATTTCTATGGCGCATTACAAAATCCGCTTCATGAACAATACCTAAGAAAATGGAAAACAACATTAAACACCAGCCTGCATTGTCGAAAAACGGAGTGGATTTCATCGATGACGCGCTGCTGAATCGGCTGATCGAGGGTGCGAAACCGAATGACGCAGGCGGGGTCCGAGACGTAATCGCAAAAAGTCTGAGTCTTGAGCCGCTCGAACTCGAAGAGACCGCCGTCCTCATAAAAGCTGACTCGAAGGAGCTTGTCGATGAAATTTTCGACGCTGCGCGCGAGCTCAAGCAGAAAGTGTACGGCGCTCGGGTTGTGCTGTTTGCGCCGTTGTATATCGGAAACGAGTGTCTTAATGACTGCCGCTATTGCGGATTCCGGCGCAGCAATCCAGAAGCGATGCGCCGCACGTTGACGAAAAAAGAGATCGTCGAGCAGGTTCAATCGCTGGAAGACAAAGGTCATAAACGGTTGATCCTCGTCTTTGGCGAACATCCCGAATACAGCCCGGAATACATCGCGGACGTCGTCAGAACCGTTTATAGCGTGAAAAAGGGACGCGGCGAAATCAGGCGGGTCAACGTCAACGCCGCGCCGCTTTCGGTCGAGGGCTTCAAGACTGTCCATGAAGCCGGAATCGGGACATATCAAGTCTTTCAGGAAACGTACAGCCGCGAAGCCTATCGCAGGTATCATCCTGCGCATACGCCCAAGGGCGACTACCTATACCGTTTGGACAGCCTAAGCCGGGCGTTCGAAGGCGGCTGCGACGACGTCGGGACCGGCGTTCTGTTCGGATTGGCCGACTGGCGTTTCGACGTTCTGGGACTGGTCAGGCATGCCCGGTTTTTGAAAGAGCGTTATAATGTAGGACCTCATACGATCAGTTTTCCACGCCTTCGGCCGGCGTCGGGGTTTGCAATCGATTCCGGCAATGTTGTATCCGATGAAGAATTCAAACGGCTGGTTGCGATTTTAAGGCTGTCGGTTCCCTATACCGGAATGATTCTAACCGCTCGCGAGAGCGTCGGGATACGCCGGGAGATCATTTCGTTCGGCATATCCCAGATCGACGCGGGCGGCAGAATCGAAATCGGTGGCTACACGGAAATCGGCGACGCGCAGCAGGTAATTCAAAAAGAACAGTTCGAGCTCGGCGATATGCGCTCGCTCGACGAGGTTATCCGGCAATTGCTTCATGACGGTCAGATTCCAAGTTTCTGCACCGCCTGCTACCGCATCGGCAGAACCGGCGAACATTTTATGGAGTTCGCGATCCCGGGCTTCATAAATCGCTTCTGCGCCCCCAACGCCCTGTTAACGCTGATGGAATACCTCGTCGATTACGCTTCTCCGGAAACGCTGGCAGCCGGTTTAAGCTTGATTGAAAAAGAGATGGATAAGATCGAACCAAAAATGAGGGTTAAACTGAAAGAGCGTCTTGAGAACATAAGAAAAAGCGATTCCAGAGATTTTTATTTTTGAGGCGGGTCGAATATACTATACAAGTGGATCGAACACTCTTGTTTGATAAACAATTGGATTTACATACAAGTGGGTTGGAGGCTACCCTCCGGCATTTTGGGCTGTCATTCCACCAACGGCGCGCGAGAGCTTGCAGACGCCCTCGTCTGCAAGCTGTTCCCGCGTAATGACAAGCGCTAATTCTTGCAGACGAGGGCGTCTGCAAGCTGTTCCC
>CAZWOY010000073.1:0-12758 GCA_964635255.1 uncultured bacterium | reverse complement strand
ATGCACATAGTAGTAAAGTAAACGGACTGCGAATTGAGACGGCGATAAGAAAAACTCAAAATATTTTACTTACGATAGTTTATACGCTATACTAATGCAGCAGGATGTTTGCAGACCTTTTTCTTTACCGCCGCCAAAAATATTGCAGAGTAAGCAAAAAAATCTCTTGCATCTGCGAGCCTATCATATTATATTCATTAAGCGGTAGTTTAGCAGGATCGAACGATTTGGACGAGTGACTTATGGAATCTGAAAACAAAACGACATATCCGATTTTGAAAGCCCTCTTTTTAATAAGTGCGTTTCTTTTGGTTGCGCCGGGGGTTTGGGGGCAGGAAATGGAGATTATATGGGAAAGAATGATACAACCCGGCCAAGACTCTTTATTATTAGATGCCAGGGCAGTTTCCATTCTACCTTCGGACAATGGACAAGAACTTATCATCGCTGGTTTTGTTCAACACGAACATGGCAACTATGTTTCCAGAATATTTAAAACCGATTTAGAAGGTAATATCGTATGGAATTTCTGGAAACAGGAAAATTGTAACGAATGGAATAAAAAGCTTATTAGGATTGCCCAAAACCGATATGTTTTCCTAACCGCATGGGTCGATGAAAATCACCGGATTTTTCCTGAATTTATTTGTATCGACGACGATGGCGAAGAAATCTGGAGAAGAATCATCGAGGATGAACATTCCATCACACCTTCCAGGATATTCCCGATTTGGAATGATAAATTTATCTTTATCGGCATAAGTGGTCCGGGTAATAATTTAATAAGACACATTTTTATTTTCAATGACAATGGTAATATTACTGAATCTGCTGAATTTCCATTTCCTGTTTCAAGCCCTATTCAGATTTCCGAGGATAGATTTTTATTCAATTCCTATGATCAAGGCAGGCCGGGTAACCACAGGAAAAGAATTGCCCTGTTCCAGTCAAATACTAATCTTGATTCCATCGATAATATCGCCTTTGATAATGGCAGAGATGCCACAACCAATCAGATATATCAAAAAAACAACGGTAATTTTATAGTAGTCGGAGCAGATCATTATAATTTAAATACAGTTTTATTGATTTCAGAGATTAGTAAAGAATTTGAAGTACAATGGTTTAACATCTATGGTGATATTAATCACGGTAACTGGAGTTATTCGAGTCAGTTAATTATTGACGATCGATTATTAGTAACAGGATATACTAATCTCGATTATCAAATTCGAGGATTAATAATTTTCGTTGATTCCGATGGCCGGGAAATCAGTAGAATAATCGATGAAGGAATTGGATTATCAAAGTTTAGAGATTGCGCATATATGCCCAATCGTAAATTATATATTATTGGAGAAACATATGAAACATCGGATTTTGTTTTACAGCAAATGTATTTTTGGCTTTGTAAAATTAGTTATCCCAATCAAATTGAAAACGAGGATGCATTCTTGGCAAGTGATTATGAACTGATATCGATATTTCCAAATCCGTTTAATTCCGAGCTTTCCATATCATTAAGGATTCCCTATCCAATAGTACTAAGAATAACTATTTTCAACTCGAAAGGACAGTTTATTTCTGACCAGACCATGAATTGTATTAAGTCGGGATTATATCATATTGATCCCTTAGAAGATCGGGTCATGAACTCGGTAGGGACATATTTTTTAAAGATTCAAAGCGACAACAAAAACCTGATGAAAAAGGTAATCCATTTAAAGTAATCCATTCTAATCCTGGAGGAGAAATGAAAAACATATTCTTTGCAGTTTTACCAATGATGTTTGCATTTGTTTTTGTACAAACTTCATTTTGCAGTTACACACGTGAAGAAACGTATCAATATCTGAAGGACTATATTCTTGGCGCCAAAGGGGATTCCTGCGAATCATGGGGATCTAAGAATTTGGTAAATCCATGTACAACAGTTCTTTGCGATACAACCGTAGTATCACCAACGTTCACAAGTTGGTTAATTTCCATAGACAACTATTACCATGCCGGTTGGGGACATCCGGTAGATTTGTACTTTGTTGACAATACAAATTTGCAAAATTATATTAAGATTTCTGTGCAATTTTATGTTGAGAATATTGAGATGGAATACATCGAAAGATGTGAAATTGGAGGTCATGCTGGCGCTGATCCTTTGCCTGAAAATGCCTCTGAAATCCCCTTTGCTGATCCAAATCCAAATTTAAAAGCAATTATAATAGGTTCGACATGTCCACAAGAAGTAGTGATTTATAACGATCTAGTCCGTGTTTGGTGTATGTTAAAATACCTTGGATATAGTGATATTCGAGTTTATCTTGGTATGAGTAATAATGATGATGAAGAAAGAGATGAAGATCATAGAAAAATTTATCCAGATGGACATCCGCTTGAAGGAGGTCAACATAATCAAAAACCACCTCAGGATTTTGACGGTGATGGCAATAGCGATGTAACAGGAATAGGAACTAAAAACAACATAATCACAGCATTTCAACAGTTCGGTAATGATGTCGACGAAGATGATATCGTGTTCGTTTATATGAACGGGCACGGACGGGAGGATTTTAATGAAGAACTACAAGAAAGGATATACAGAGTTTTGACTTATGGCGGAGATAAGTATTGGACCCATGAGATTTATCAATCTCTACTGAATTTGGATCACTGTGCTGAATTATTTGTTGTATTCGATCATTGTCAAAATCAAAAAATGTTTTTTGGAAATCGAGTTGATTATGAAAATAGTTTTAGAAATGCTCATTTTATTGTTGGTTGTCTCCAAAATCAATTAACACATTGGGACCACCATATAACTTATCAATTGTATTCGTATTTTACTTATTATTTCACTTCCTATATTCTTGAATTCTATCCACATGAATATGAATCATGGGAAGATAATAATGGTAGAAGATGGTATTTGGAGACTTATCCTTACCTAAATAACATTAGCCTGCACGAAGGTGGTGGAGGTGATGACCCGCATTATCCTTACCATAATCATGATGGAAACCATTTATTTAATTATACTCTAGATCAGGAATTAATTCGAAGATGCTATGATGGTTTCTGTCAAGAGGATCAAAACGGAGATGGCGTTAAAAGTTTCAGAGAAGCTTTTGAGTTTGCCTGGGCAAGAATTCCTGGTGCAAGTTCAATGATTATGGAGCCTATTCATCAGAGATACCATAATTTTAATATGTGTACTCAAGACCCGTTTTATTTTTGGACAGGATATGATAATGACTTTTACCCTGAAAATGATAGTTCAGGAACAGCCACTTTAATAGGTCGTGGAGGTATGGTAAACTGGTGTAGAGAAGGTCATAATTGTAGTTGGATTTCTGAAAAAAAATACATTGTTGGATACGACCTGATCTTCCCCCAAATGAACAACGCCCCCACAACCAGCATCGGCGGCAGCCAAAATCCGGTTCATTTCCAGTTCACAAACGGAACCAAACTCGTCATTGAAAGAGAAGTAAACACAATCGACAACGTACATTTCACAGCCCTTCCAAATCACAGTTGGAATGGGATTGTGGTTAACGACGTCGATTGCGATTTTATCGATTGCGAGATTTCCCTGGCTGACAATGGATTGTCTTTGAACGCCGGTGACATTCATTGCGTCGAATTAACCAACGTTGACATTTCCGATTGCGTCATTGGGATCAATAATTCCGGAACAGCCTGGAACGCCGACTTTACGCTGAATGGCTGCACGGTGACCGATTGCGAATTCTGGGGAGCTTATTTCAATTTCGCCGGTATAGTTCTGCTCAACGGCTGTGAGTTTTCATTTTGCTCATGCGATGGAATTTATTCGGACGGTTTGCTCTTCGGAGATTTCAACCAAAATAATATAACAAACTGCGGTTGGAATGGGATGACGCTGGCAAGCGATAGTTATGTCCGTTTCAGCGAAAACACGGCGGCAGACAACAACAATGGCGCAGAAGTTATCGGCGATCTGAACCATTTGTTTATGGGAGAACCGGACACTCAGTGGCCCGATGGAACCACTAACAACCAAATAAATAATAATGCCTGGAACGGCGTCATGGTTGGCGAATTTGCCGGTAATTCTTAGGCTCCGAGGCAGTTGAAGGTTGGAACAGAATACTGAGCAACGGGCAGGAAGAAGTTTACAATGACGCCGGTTTCAATATCGACGCTGAGATGAATTTCTGGGGCGCTTGGCCTCATCCGACTCCGGACGATTTTGGCGGCGGCGCTAGTCTCCCGCCTTTTCCTGGTTAAGCGTTATTCCACCCGCTTAAAGGAATCAAGTTTTCCTGAGAATCATAATACGAACCGAAAATTTAAGTTCCTATACTGCATCTAAAAATGATTTTTCGTATTTTCTTTATAAAACCCGGAGCAAATCCATAAAAACACCCCCCAAAGCCGCTCTCGTCGAATTCGGCGCGGGGCATTTCGAATGCCTGTATTCGCAGCTTAGGTTCCTGAATGAATCGGGATATCAGGTTTGCCTTATCTGCCCTGACAGCAAAAAAGACCAGATCATTCACTTCAAAGAATTGACCGGCGTCTTCCACTTTGTCGAACCATCGAATTTAGCTTCAAGAATTAGGACGATCCTGCGAATCAATCGATACCTCAAAGCCAATAATATCGGTAAAGTAATCATAAACACTTTCAGCGGCAAAATGGTTCAATTGTTCATGATTCTCGCCGGAAGGTTCGATATTTACGGAATTGTGCATGGTTTAAACAGGTTCGGCAGCAGTTGGCTGAAACTGACTTCGTGGAAAGTAAAGGGCTTTTTCGTCCTCAATGACCACTTAGTCGAACGCAGCCGCCATCTGAATTTCAGGATACAATCGATGTATCCAGTTTTCTTCCCGCAATTTCCTGAGCGTGAAGTTTCAAAACCGGAAGGTAAACTCTGGATCTGCATTCCGGGGCAACTGGAATACAAACGCAGGAACTATCTTGGTTTGTTAGATGAGTTAGCAACCGGCGATTTGAACGAAGACGTTCAATTTATCTTGCTGGGTCGAAGCTCGCACCGCCATGGCGACGGCGCCGATTTCCGCAGCAGGATCGAAGATCGGAAGGACAGGTTTATGCTATTCGATAGTTTTATCCCGGACGATCTGTTTCATTCCATTGTTAAAAAGTGCGATCTTGTAATGCCGCTCATGGGCGGCAAGGCAAGGTATTCCACGGAAGCCATAACGGGAAGCGTTAATCTCGCCTTCGCTTATAAAATTCCATTAATCATGGAAGAGGAATTCATGGAAATTGAAGATTTCAAAAGATGCGGCATAGATTATTCAAAGGGAACATTAGTAACTATTTTAAACAAGCTCAATAACGATCAGGAAGCAATCAGGAAAATAAGGCGCAATATAATAAACTGCGAGAAGTTTGATTTTAACTTTCAGCGGGAAAGATTCATTAGATTTTTAGAGGCTTGAAAACCGGATATGAACCACCTCGAAGTTGCGAAATACTGGGAAGAAAACGCTGATAACTGGACGATGTTAGCGCGCATGGGAGCCGACATTTACCGCGACTATGTCAACACTCCCGCCTTCTTCAGGATGCTGCCGCCGGTCGAGGGCTTGAAAGGCTTGGACGTCGGATGCGGCGAAGGGCATAACACACGGCTGCTCGCGGATAAAGGAGCGGATGTTGCTGCATTCGACATAACCGGAAAATTCCTCCGTCATGCGTTTAATTCCGAACTGGATAATCCAAAGGGAATCCGATTTTGCCGCGCGAGCGCTTTGGAACTGCCCTTTCCCGATGGAATCTTCGATTTTGCGACGGCTTTTATGAGCATTATGGATATGCCGGATCAAGGGATCGCATTCCGCGAGATCCACCGCGTCTTAAAATCGGGAGGATTCCTGCAGTTTTCGATTACGCATCCTTGCTTTGTATTGTCCAGCCGGAGGAATATCAAGGATGAGGCGGGAATGACTGTTGCAGTTGAACTGCGGGATTATTTTAAGCAAAACTATGGCGAAATAGAAGAATGGATATTCAGCAATATCTCAGATGAACTGAAAGCGACCCTCCCAAAATTTAAGGTTCCCTACTTCGATCGAACGCTGTCCGACTGGCTGAACACGTTTATACGTTCAGGATTCGCCTTAGAGGAGGTTGTTGAACCTGTCCCGTCCGATGAAGCCATCGAGGCGGAACATGCGGTCAGGGATTCGCGGATTTTACCGCATTTTTTAATTATGCGGGGGAGGAAGGGGTAAGACAATTCTGAAACGTATTCTCACGCTGGAGCATGGGAACAAGTTTATAATCAGTCGATTGATAGCCCTTGGCAAAGATCGCCGCCAAAAAGCGCAGGATAAGGGCGATGAATATCAGTGAAACCAGCGGATTCGATCTGATTTTTTCGTAAAACGAATTCGTGATTTATATTTTGTAAAACTTCATGAGTTAGGCTATTAATCCTTACGCTTGACTTGTGAATTCAAAGTTAATACATTTAAATTGGTATTCGTAAATTTAAAGCATTTTCAGAGGAAGAAATGAGCGAAAAGCTTTACGTAAAAAATTTCGCCGGGATCAAGGAGCTTGAGCTTGAGATCGGGGATGTTAATATTCTCATTGGGCCTCAAGCTGCCGGGAAAAGTATTTGTGCGAAGTTGTTGTATTATTTTAAAAGTTTTTTTACTGAATTATTTTTTTCTGTTGAAACTGAAGAATCAATTAATGACTTAACTAGCAGGCTCTTAAGTAAGTTCAAAGAATTCTTTCCATCAGATTGTATCGGAAGTAAAAAATTCAAAATAAAATATGAAATAAATAATAACATTTTCGAAATATCAAATGACGCCTTAAATATTACTCAAATCTCACTCAACCATAGTTGTCTATTTGAAAAAGAATTAGACAAGATACAAAAGGAATACAAAAAAAGAAATTTTAACAATAGAACTGAACCCGAAAATGAAATTGGCAATATTGTTACTTTTGCGAGATTCACATTTGAATCGATCTATGATGCATTTGGTAAACCGGCTGGATATAGACAAAACTATGTTCCTGCTGTTAGATCGTTTTTTACTTTTTTCCATGATCATATTTACTCGTTCCTAACAAGAGGAACAAGAATAGATCCTTTTTTAGTAGAATTTGGCTCGTTATATGAAAACATGAAGATTTCGAAATCCAAATATTCAGGAAAAACCATTAGAGTTTTTGAAAATATATTAACTGATATTTTAAACGGCGTATATATACAAGAAAATAAAAGAGACTATATTTTACAAAATGAAAGAAAAATAAACCTTAAATATGCTTCTTCAGGTCAGCAAGAAGTATTGCCTATAATAATAATTCTCGAAAATTTGCTGCATATATACTACCCAGGCATATATGGTAATACTATCTATATCGAGGAACCCGAAGCTCACATATTTCCCGACACTCAAAGAAAGATAATTGAAGCAATAGCTTATGTATATAATTTGTCTGAACAACCTGTACAATTCGTCATCACTACCCACAGCCCTTACATCCTAACATCCTTCAACAACCTCATCCAAGCCGGCATTTTAGAGTCGAAGGTCGATGAAGAAAAAAAGAAAGAATTGTATAAAATCGTACCAAAGGAGATGTTGTTAAAACCTGAACAGGTAAAGGCTTATTCATTGGATAACGGAACAGCCGAACGAATAGACTGCGACGATACCGGTCTAATCGCCGGCGACCTTTTGGATGAAGTTTCCGAAAAAATCGCAATCCAATTTGATCAGTTGTTAGACTTAGAATATTCGGGGGAATAAATGAACTTTCCGGACGAGTGCGAGGAGACTTTAAGAAATCCTCGTATCCCGCTAAAAGAAAAAAAACGCAAAATTACTTTTATTAACAACTCAAAATCTGCAATCAGAAAAATAAGAATCGATAACTGCGTCATAACAGAAGGATTGCGCTGCGATTGGCTGGTTATCGATGAATCTATGATAGAATATTTCGTCGAATTGAAAGGTTCCGACGTCAAACACGCTGTAAAACAATTAACCACGTCGATTGAGAAAGTCAGCCAAGATAAGCGCCGGCAAAAGAAATACTGTTTCATCGTCAGTTCTCGAATTCCAAAGACTGGAACAGATATTCTAAAATGGAAAAAAGAGTTTAAAAGGGATTTCAACGCAGTTTTTAACTTGAAAAACAACCAGATGGAACATACAATTTAGTCAGTCCTTCCTATAAAAATTTGCTAACAATTAAGTCGAATTTGTGCGAAACTATCGTCAAAAAGCTATATATATTCGCGCAAAGAACGGTGTTCACTTGCGCTTTTTAACTAAAATAAAGTTCTATAGTCCCGCGTTGACATTAGAAATCAAGAATATTAGCGCTGGATTTTCGCTCTTCTGTCCAATTAATGATGTAAAGTAGATAGAACGCTATTCCCGGATCTGGTTTTGTCGGATTTTCTTTAGATTTTGCCGGCCCCGGAAGAGTTTCGGTGAGCTTCACTGCGTTCCGGTTCGTGGAATCCGGGATACCATGGTTTTCAGGATTATCTTAACTCGCAATTTTGTTTTATGCAGATGAATCAAGCTTGATTCATCTGTAAAAAGTCAAATTGTGAATTAAAAGTCGGCTTGCTTTGTCATTCCTGCGAAGTCAGGAATGACAAAGTGAGGGCTTTTTACACATTTATCAATTATTATTCATCATACTACTACTACGTGCATAAAATAGTTGTTATATTGCGAAATTGGCCGTATTGGAAATTTCAAGCGCTATCAAGACGTCAGGAGATTGCTTCGTCTGCTAAAGGCAGACTCGCAATGACACTTTTTACTGCACGCAGTAATATTAGAAGCTTACCGAGAAAATAACGTTCCGTATGCAGTCATTCCACCGAATACCGGAATCTATCTTCCTTCATCGTTTGCACGTAGAACCTGCATGGATTCCAGCTTTCGCTGGAATGACCGCAATAAATTAACAATTTAACAATTTAACAATTTAACAATGGAGCAATGAAACAATTACCGCCACAACAAACGATTTTTGCATATTCAGCTAACTGCGCTTATATTTTCACGTACCAATTCAATATTCATACCAAAACCAGAACAACAAAATGCCAAAACCAACACAATACGACGCCGCCATTGTCGGTACGGGTCCCGGAGGATATGTGGCTGCGATTCGGTGCGCGCAGCTTGGGCTTCGGACGGCGGTGATTGAACGGGAAAGCCTGGGCGGGGTGTGCCTTAACTGGGGGTGCATTCCGACTAAGGCGCTGCTCGAATCGGCGCGGCTGTTCGATGAAATTAAGCGCGCCGGCGAGTTCGGAATCGTCTGTGAACCGCCTAAGCCGGACTGGAAAGCGATCGTGGAGCGGTCGCGGGACGCCTCGACGCAGATGTCGAAAGGCGTGGAATTTTTGATGAAGAAGAATAAGATCGAGGTTGTTAAAGGAACTGCGCGGATTGTTGGGCGGGGGGAGATTGTCGTTGAGGAGGGGAGACCCCCCCTTAATCCCCCCCTGCAAACAGCAGAGGGGGAGACCGGCAGTCCCACTGATGGAACTGCGGGCGAGACTGTGGTTAAGGCTCGAAATATTATTATTGCCGCGGGTGCGCGGGCTAAGGAACTGCCGGGGCTTGAAATCGACGGGAAGCATATCGTTTCCTACCGGCAGGCGATGGTTCTGGATAAGATTCCGAAGCGGCTGCTGGTGATTGGCGCGGGGGCTATCGGCGTGGAATTTTCATGGTTCTATTCGGTTATGGGCGCCGAAGTGACGCTGGTCGAACTGATGGATCAGATCACGCCGCTGGAAGATAAAGAGGTCGCCGCGACCTTGGCGCGATCGTTCAAAAAGCAGGGGATCAAGGTTCTGACGTCCAGCAAGGTCGTCGATATCAAGCGGCGCAAACGGGGAGCCTGGGGCTATAAGGTCGAGAACTCCAAAGGCGCGCAAGAGATCGACGTCGACGTCTGCCTGCTGTCCGTCGGGGTGCAAGCTAACACGGAAAACCTGGGGCTGGAAGCCGTAAATGCAACCACCGACCGCGGCTTTATCATGACCGACAGCCGCAAGCGGACGAACGTCCCCGGAATCTACGCCATCGGAGACGTCTCAGGACCGCCGATGCTGGCTCACGTCGCCTCCCATGAAGGAATCGTTGCGGCTGAGACCATCGCAGGCATGGATGTTCCGGGGATGGACTACGATAATATTCCGGCGTGTACCTACTGCCACCCGCAGATCGCTTCGACCGGCATGAGCGAAGAAAAAGCCAAAGAGGCGGGCTACGACGTCAAGGTTGGAAAATATCTCTTCCGCGCCAACGGCAGAGCTGTCGCAGGCGGCGAGACGGACGGCTTTGTGAAGTTCGTAACCGACGCCAAATACGGCGAAGTTCTGGGCGTGCATATTATCGGACCCGGCGCGCCGGAGCTAATTGGCGAGGTAGTATTAGGCAGGGAATTCGAACTGACCGCCCGTTCGATAGCTCACACAATCCACGCCCACCCGACGCTTTCGGAGGCGATTATGGAAGCGGCGGGAGATTCGTTTGGGGAGGCGGTGCATAAGTAGATCCCCCAATTCCCTTTAGAAAGGGGGTGTTTTGGAGTTTGCGCAATGAAGAATGAATTGAATATAATTCGGATCGATGGGCTTTCCGATTATGGCGAGGTCTGGAAACTGCAGGAACGCTATCATGCGGAAGTCCTGCAAGGCGCTATCGACGTCCTGATTCTGACCAAACATGAGCCGGTGATAACCATCGGGCGGGGCGGGGGAGAGGATCACTTTCTCGCGGCGCGGGATGAGATTGCGAAAAACAGCGTAAAAATCGTTTACACAAATCGAGGCGGCGACATTACCTATCATGGACCGGGACAGCTCGTATTATATCCGATATTGAACCTGAAGCGGCATTATCAGGACGTTCACCGATACCTGCGGGATTTGGAAGAAGTGGGAATAAGGTTCCTCGGCAACTACGGCGTACAAGGCGCTCGAGTCGAAGGCAGAACGGGCGTATGGACGCGGCGTGGCAAGATAGCCGCTATCGGAGTGCATGTCAAGAAATGGGTCACAATGCACGGAATGGCGTTCAACGTTTGCGGCGAACTAAAAGGATTTGAATACATCGTACCTTGCGGGATAGCGGACGCGGGCGTATCTTCTTTGGAACGCGAGTTGGGCGAGGAAGTTGCGATAGATGGGATTTTAGATGATATGGTTGAGGCGTTTGTAGAGGTGTTTGGATTTTAGCGGGAAAGGTAGGGCAGGCGTCTCTGCCTGCCGGTCGACGTTTTTAAGGTTGCAGAGGCGCGCAAAGACGCCTGTACAACACAACATAAAAATAGATGGGAACCTCACATTGAGTGCGCGCTTCAGCGCGCACTCAATGTGAGGTTTCGCGGATTCTCGAAATCGGGCTGCGTTCTATTTCCACGAGAAACGAAAGAAAACAACCAGGAACGATAAATGGCAAAAAAAGAAAAGAGACAATCGGCTGCGGATCATCCGGGATTATCGGTACTCCCAAGCGGGGTGGCGCGTCAGCGGTTTCTTGAGAAGCTCGACGCCGCAATGCCGCCGCTGGAGATACCAAGCCGGGACTATGGGCTGAAAAAGACGGGATATATCGAGCTTTACAAGCTCCTTTATAAAATCAGAGGCCTGGAAAACCGGCTGACGCGGCTGTACCGGCTGGGCAAAATCGTGGGCGGGGTCTATCTATCCAGAGGCACGGAAGCTATCGGCGTGGGCAGCGCTTATGCCTTAGACCGGTCGAAGGGCGATATCCTGTTTCCGATGCACCGGGATTTGGGAGCGCATCTGGCGTTTGGACAAAGCCTTTACAAGCTGTACTGCCAGTACATGGCGCGAGCCGACTCCCCAACGGGGGGACGCGATGGAAACGTACACTGCGGCGATACTGAAAAAGGCATTATCGGCATGATTAGTCATCTTGGTTCGATGATTCCGGTCGCGGTCGGAGCTGCGATGGGACTGAGGATTCAGGGCAGGAAGGCTGTAACGCTTACCTACATCGGCGACGGAGGAGCTTCGATCGGCGATTTCCACGAGGGGCTGAACTTCGCAGCCGTAGCTCATGCGCCGTTTGTGCTGATAATCGAGAACAATCAGTACGCCTATTCGACGCCGGTTGTCGCGCAGTACGGCGCGGAAAGGATAATCGACCGCGCGCCGGGATACGGCATTTCGGGCGAGATCGTCGATGGCAACAATGTTTACGAAGTTTACGAAGCCGTCAGTAAAGCGGTGGAACGGGCGCGAAACGGCGAAGGTCCGACGATGATCGAGGCGGTTACAATGCGGATGCGGGGGCATTCCGAACATGACGACCATTTTTATGTTCCGAAGGAAATGTTAGAGAACTGGGCGGAGCGCGATCCGCTGCTGAGAGCGCAGAAATTCCTCGATAAGAAAGATTTCCTTAAAGAGGCGAAGCGAGCGGAACTTGAAAAGCAGATCGATGACGAAATCGAGAAAGCGATTCAGGAAGCCGATAAATGTCCGCTGCCCGATCCGGAAAGGTTGGCGGAAGGGGTGTTTGCGTAGTTGGATCCCCCCTGCGCCCCCCTTGGAAAGGGGGGATGGGTATATTGGACGCCTTGGAAGGGGTTGGGCGTTTTTAGAAAAGAGAGTTTGCAGACGCCCCCGTCTGCAAACTGCTACTGTGTAACAAGAGGCGTTTGCTTGCAGACGCCCTCGTCTGCAAGCTGTTACCGTGTAACAAGAGGCGTTT
>CAZWOY010000072.1:0-12806 GCA_964635255.1 uncultured bacterium | reverse complement strand
AAGACCTCAGGAGATTGCTTCGTCTGCTAAAGGCAGACTCGCAATGACACTCTTTTCTGCACGTAGTAATAATAATATTTTCAACCTCTTGAAAACGACGAAGCCAAAATTCGTTGACTCAATTAGTATTTATCGGTTTTATCCGAAGACATTTCCTCATTTCAAGAGGGCGATCTTTGCCAATTTACTCCTTCCTCCGGACGTCAGGTTGACAAGATAAACGCCGGAGGGAAGATTCGCTCCGTTCCAGGTTATCGAATGCCAGCCAATATCGGGAACTTGATCGAATAGCGTCGCTACTTTTCTGCCCGAGAGATCATAAACATTAATCGCGGTTCGCTCCGGTCGATCCGCGCCAAACCTGATGGTGGCTGTCGAGTTGAACGGACTCGGATAAATCGATTCGATAGAAAATTCAACCGGGATATTCTTTTTGAAATTAATCCATGCCAGTTCGCTGAACTTGAATGTAAATCGATCGGCGGATTCAACAGTGTCCTCCCCGCTGATCGCATTCACCCACCAGGTTGCGTAATTGTTGAACAACCAGACGATATCGAAATCCAGCGAGTCGCATTGGATAGTAATTGCAGTATCCGCCGCTTCATATCCGAATGAGTTTCCCTCGGCGGCAATCCACCATCGATAGTAAACAGAATCTTCAGGATTTTGATCGAAACTGGGCTCCCATCTGAAAGAAATGACCGTTGAATCCAAGACGGCTTCATTCTGTGGATAGGATAGCTCAAATATCGAGGGGGGCGCCGGCGGGAGTTTCAACATGAAATTAAACCGATCCAGGCATTCGGTAGTGTCCTCCCCGCTGATCGCATCCACCCACCAGGTCGAATAATTATTCCTCATCCATTCCTGATCGACATTCAAGGTATCAAAGTCGATATCGAATGTGTTTTCGTCAGGACCAAATTCCAAAATCTGTCCGTCAATATCCATCGACATTCTGTAGCGGACTTCCTCGCCGTCATTGGGATCGTGGGACGGATTCCATTCAAAGTGTACGATGGGAGCGGCGACCGTATCATTGTTGGACGGTTCAATCAGATCAAAATCCAGGGGCGGCATTGGACCTATAACGTCGAGTTCAACGCCAATATACCCCCGGCCGCTATCAGCATTATGAGTGAAGAATAATTCCGCCACAAAAGTAGTCTCCGGCAAATCCGTCGAATTCAGCGAAAGAATGAAATCGGTTATTTCACCGGTCTGCAATGTACCGGCGCTGGCTTCTTCCCGGTTTTCATCAATAACCGCATCAAGCTGGAACCAGTCTTTGCGCGCATCGATCTGCCAGATATCCACCCGGTCGCCGCCGTCGTTGTTAGAGGCGTTGGCTATCGCTATCAGAACCCAACTGTAAACGTCGAAGGCGTTGGTTATAAACGCTCCTTCCGGCCGGCTGCTGACTTCAGGTTCAATATCCGCAACAAACATTGTGTCGTTACTTTCCGTATTGGACTTATGAACGATTTGACGCCGCGTATCACGATCGCGATGCAGAATGTATAACTTGAAATCATCCGGATCGTCAGGGAAATAGGCTAATCCGTAAATGCGCAGATCCCTGCGATCGATTTCGGCTTCAACTCTTTCTCCATCCCGGGTATAGGCGATAATGTCGGTGGTCGTTCCCGACATCCATAATACCTCGCGATCGCTATCCCAGGTCAAGGTCGTTGTCGGATTAATCTCGGATTCCCATCGATGGATAACATCGCCTTCCAGATCCATTCCATAGACGGTACTTCGGGTCGATCCCCACAGCAATTCACCGTCCCATGCCAGATCGCGCATGCCGCGGCTATCCTCTTGAGGCTGCTCGAAACTGCCGGTTAGTTCTCCTTCACGATTAAAAATGTATATCATCGGCATATCCTCGCCGGCGCCGGAAACATAAAAGTGTTCATTAATAAAAACCACACCGTTAATCCGGGTATCCTCCGCGACCTCCCCCACGTTATAGCTGCGTCTGAACGTCCATGGATCGGCATTCGCGTCTCCCAGCAACCTGCGTTCAACACTCCAAAACAGCGGGCCGATGCCGGTGTTTTCCAGTTGAAACTCCAACTCGGTTTCCAGTCCCCGATCAAGCACGGCGCTCAATTCCCGATGACTGGGCGTAAACTCCGGATGCAGCAACTCGAAACTAATTTCAAGCGTATCTTCTTCCGCTAAGAGCGTGTCGGTATATGTAGAATCGTTATAACCCAGTTTTCGAGCGGTAATGCTGAACGGAACCTCGGCCAGAGCCTGGGGGATTTCCCAGTAACCTTCATCATCAGTGCGAGCGACGAATCCGTAATCAGTTATTATCGTCGCATCCTCGATCGGTTCATCGGCGGCGAAATCGAAAACATGACCCCACAAAGAACCCGCGCGGAAATACTGCATCGAAGTGGCAAACAATAGCGCGCGTTCATCTTCGAGCCTGGCTGCGGTTACCGGGTAATCATTATTGTATGTATAGTTGATTCCAGAATTGCCCTCAGGACTCGAAATTCCCACGGAAGCATACGGAATGGCAACATTCCAGTCTGCATTGCCTTGTACATTGGAAACCGATTTATACTGGAAAAGTATCATCTGATCTCCGGTAGCGGTAACCCAGAAGCGCTTGTCATAGATCACTGCCTGAAAGGTCAGATCATTATTGCCGCCGGTGCGATGCCGGAGCCTGTGCCATTCGATTATCATGCGATGTTCATCGTTGTCCCGATATATATAAACGCCGCCATCATTGCCCAAGCTAAGGTTATCCCACAAGGGCGCAATCATTCCCGCGCCGCCTCCGAATCCTTCGTCAAGCGGCCAATTTTGGTAGTTGGTGCAGAGCGGCTGCTCGCCCATCGTTATAAATCCATTGGTCGTAACCGTTATCGCGTCATATTCATAACCATAGAACTGAGTGGTAAAACCAAGATCAACCACAATGGCTTCACCAATATCGTGCGGCGACCGTCCATCAAAATCGAGCAGTTCGCCGTTAAAATCGCGATCCCTTTCTTCCAGACTAATCTCTATCCAGTCGTATGCCGGAGCTTGATCCCACTCATCGTCGGTATCGTCGAAGCAAACGTATCCATAGTTATCGGGACCTGTAGGCGTGTTTGCCCGCGCTTCTTCAACCTGAAGTTCGAAGCGCGCCGTATCGACGAAACCGCCTTCGGAACTCAAGATTAAGATCAGGTCAAACCGGGAGCCGGGGACAATGACCCTGGTTCCGGCGACGCTGAAAGCCTCGCCCTCGATTCGGACCGATTCCCCCGCGTCCACTTCCGGAAAGCGCGCCTCCTCGTTGATAACATTAACGCCTAAACCTTGCGAAATCAGCGTTGCGTTTAGCGGCGGGCTGTCCAATCCGCCGATATTCTCAATTTCGACATTCAGTTCTTGCTCGCCAATCTCGATTATTTCGCCGCCGACAATTTCGCTGATGATAAAGTTCGGCGCGGCTGGATTAAGCCTGATACCGGAATGCCAGGTCGTTTGACCGCTTGTGAACTCGATTGTAAGATCGGGACGGGTTATGGGACGACTCTCTCCATCCGGACATGAATCGGATACTTGTATTGTAACCGGTGAATCTCCCTCAGCTTCATCGCCGGCGCCGATATTTCCGAAGGAAATTTCATTTTCGGCTATTTCAATCCAGGGCGAAGCGCTGCTGACGACCGCGGCGACGTCCTCAACGGCATTCTCGCCGCCAACATTCTTAGCCGTCAGCGCGAGCGTGAAGGTCTCGCCAGGATTGATCTCGCCATCCTCATTTCCTTCAGTCTCAGTTAAAGCATATTCCGCGAGTTCAATCGCAGCGTCGGGTTCATCGATCTCTATTTCAGCGAAATAAGGACAAATGGCGCGACCGGTAACGGTTACATACATTGTGCCGGTTTCAAACTCAACATCGCCGTCGAACACGAATCGAGCGACGCCGTCCGGTCCCGTTTTTTTTGTCAACATAAACATTTCATCATAACCGGCATAATCGTCATCATCGAAATCAGGCATATCGTTTGGATGATAAATAGTCACCTGCGCTCCAAAAACGTCATTCTCATTTTCAGGTTCGAAAACATGAACCTCGACCATGCGCGTTTCAGGACTTGCAGAATCGATTACGTCAGCTTCTACAACTGTTGGAACTCCGATCCACGGTTGAAGACCGGGATCTCCAAAATCATCGAAATTAACCCGGTACCATTGAAAATTCGGGCTTGTCCGGTCCAAAAGCGTCTCGAAGGACGTAATAGCATAGGTATAGCCCCATCCGAACGGCATGTCTCTTTGAAGAACGCCATTTACCATTTTCAACCATAACGCATTATTGGGCAGCGTTTGCGGACCGCTCCAGGTATAGGTCGTCGCTACATAGCCTTTTAAGTGATCGCCGCTGCCTTGCCTGAACATGTTCTCGCGCGACCATTCCCCATGACCGCATGTGTTAATCTCCATCGGAAAAACTACATTATCATCGACTTCTCGATTAAAATCATTTGCATTTCTGTTCGGAGGTCTGCTCGTAAAATGATACAGTTCGGCTCTGCCGATCATTACATTTGTCTGATTGTTAAACATCTCGACAATTTCAGGTCCCAATCTTGCGGCAAACTGATCATATTCAAAATCCTCGTACACGTGAATATCATCGAAGCCGAGGCGCTGTAAAACTTCGTTGCCCCAACGGACGCTGAGTGGATTCGTAGGGTGCCAGGCGCGGTTTGGCGTATTGCCCCAGTGCTGCGAATATACGGCTCCGCGGGTGAACCAGGACGTATCTTCCATATACGGATAGGCTTCATAAGCTAACGTGCGCCCGACGGCGAGTTCACACGTAGCCCGGCTTCCGGAGGGCCACCGGCTGATGGCAACGTCGGGAAAATCATCATTTCCTTCAAGCAAACCATAGTAATAGTCGCCATGATCCTGATAAGCCTGCAGAACATTTTGCGGACCTGGTCCATGCAAATACCTCGCTCTGTCGCCAATTAATAGAATATAATCAAATGGGTCTATTCCATTATCTAAATAATCGTTGTAGCGTTCTCGAATCAGGTTTAGAACGGTGTTGTAATTCGAAGCCTGACCTGAATTCAGGCTGAGGATATCCATCTTCCAACCGGATTTCCGCCGCCATTCGATAAATGGCGCTGCATATTCAAGCACGCCTTCGTGGCAGACAACCAGGTAGTGACCGACATATTCAGGTTCGATATCAGCCTCAGGATCGTCCCGTCCGACAATATCTCCGTTTATAGCCAAAGCTTCGATGTATTTTAGAAACTCACGGCTGCGGTTGCGACGAACCGGACGCCGGGCGGGATTTACCGGCTCGGCGTCGGTGAACTGGATTTCGGTTTCGATCCGGTCATGGTGGATGTAACTATTATTATCATAATCATACTGAACCGGATAGGTGGTAATTTTTACCAGTCTGACGCCGCGTATGACGATCGGTTCCGACATTTTGGCTATGACGGGCGGGAACAATCCTTCCGGCCCATCCTGAACGCCTGTCTTCGCATCGCCGGATTCATCCGCTGGCATACGCCCCCGTATGACAGTTTCATCGACTTCAGTTTCATACAAAGCGGGAGGCAGTTCGGCTTGAACTACGCGAGGTTCGCCGCTGTTTACAACCAATTCCAGACCGGCGTCCGGCGGAACGACAACGAAGCGTATGACCGCCGGCAGCATCGGCCGGTTATTTTCGCAGACCACTCCTTCATCGGAAATGGAAAAATGCTCAAAGGCATTGCCGTCAACATTTACTTCCGTTCGATTCAGGTTTGTCAGATCAAAGTTAAGTATGATTTCAGCGGCGTCTGAGGAGACAATATCAACGCTGGAGATATCGTCGTTCATTTGTCCGGCGGCTGCATATACTGGCAATCCAATCAGTATGCAAAAAATCGTAAGGTAAATGCGGGCGCTCATCGAAGGCGTTCCTCTTAGTTTGTTAAAACGTAGCGACATTGTGGCTGGCCTTTTGTCCATCCAGCCCATCAGCGTGGGATTTCAGCGTTTGTTGCGATATCTTCATTTTTTTGGAAGACAACTCAAAATCGCGCTGAAATCGAATGTTACTTGCTTTTACTCTCAACAATAACTAGTTCCTAAAAGCTTACTGTTGAGACGTCCGTCCACCGTTCAATAATTTAATGTAAAGAGACAACTATTACAAACCTCTGTTAAGAAACTGTTTGTTCTATTGTCATGTTTCTTAGGCAAACGGGGTTAGTTTTAGTAATTTTTAAAGTAAAAATACTTAATCAAAGCATAAGCTATGGAATTGTTATGAAATAAGATCCGATTCATTGATCTAAACCGATATTCAGGTAATTGCTCCAAATCAACCAATCTCCGCCTGTAACGACTATCAGTTGGCAAAAAATGTTTTGGGTACTATTGTTTTATACGCAGCCGTGTTTTCCTTTTCACCTGAAACGACAACCTGAATGGGTATTTTATCCAACAGGCGGTGTGCAAGTACTAAAATGTTAATAAATATTTTTAATTAGTTTAGACGTTTAGCCTTTCTTCGATTCAGCAATTACATTTCTAAAAACTTCCATAATCGTCGGAGAACCCTGTGTTTCAGGCTCCTTAGATAAAAATCCAGATGTTCCTGCACTAAATATAGATTCGGTTGCCCTTAGTAAAACCGCATTTTGTCTATGTTTATCGATAACTGCGTTATGTTTGTATGCTAGATATATCTTTGAATCTTTTAGAGACCAAAAATTTACAAGTGTTTAATCTTACTTTATTCAAAAATATCCCACTGATGGAAGAAGAGTTCATTATTCTTAGTTCTGGTCCATTCTAAGATTGATTTATAAAGACAAAATATCTCAAAATATCCTCTAAATATATTTCTATCACCCTTCCTGACAATCGTTAAATCTCCAAAGGATGATGTTTTTAAATAAGGAGCAAAGTCAAAGAAAGTAATAATTCCTTCTGGTATTGCATTACCACTAGTTAGTTTTCCAATGCTTCCCCGAACCGCTTCAATTGTGATGTGATTGTCAATATGCAATACAGTACCGGATACTTTAAATTCCCAAGATGGATAAATAATGAACACAAATGGTTCTGTGAATCGTTTTGAAATTTCACGTATTACATTTGGAATGTCATTCCAATTCAGTTTATTTAGAAAAGGTAAATTATTTTCTTCACCAGGAGTTGCATAATTACGATTAAAAGCAGTTCTTACAGTCCATCCGCAAAATGCATCCGTCCATGGTTCCGTTATTTCAATATTAGAATTATCAAAAATTCTCCAATCTGGATGCGGTAAATGCCAGTAGTCAATAAATCTAATGCCAAAGAGTTTTGATTTAATTGTTCTTTTCATTTTCAATTTGTAAATATAACTTTTTCATTGCAATCGCTCCTTCGTCTTGTGAATCATGACATTCTGATACTATCCAGCAGGGAATATTTTTTTCCGATATTGCTTTCGCTAAAAATTCAGGTTTTGGTAAAAATGGTTCATAATAATCAAAAAGATCTTTATCTTCTTTACGGGACTCTCCATAGGCACGATGTCGAATCTCACCACCTGCACCATACTCAATGGGAGTAATATGGGCATGAAGTTTATTTAAAGCTTGCTTACCTAATTTTGTTTGTATCTTTTCAAACGACTTGAGGAAATCTTCAATTTTATCCCATCCTCTCTTATTATAAGCTCGAAGATGACCAAAATCGAAGCAGGGCATACACTTTGGTATTCGTTTACAAATTTCAATTATTTCGTCTTCTGATCCCAATTGTTTCCTTTTACCAGCGGTTTCAGGATATAACACAATATTATCCGGAAGATAGTTATTACAAAAATGTGATAACCTATGGATAAACCTTTCTAATGTACATTCGCTATCTCCATAAACACTTCCAGGATGAAAGATAATCCTGGTAACATTACATAATTGTGCTAATTCGCAAGTTTTCTCCAAAGTTCGATAAGATTGTTCGACTTTTTGAGCTTGTGGACTTCCAAGTGAGATAAAATAACTAGCATGAATTGAAAGCTTAATATTATTTTCGATACTTAACTCACCATACTTGATTGCGTTTTCCGGTTTCATACGAGGACCATATGTCATCTGTAACTCAAGTAAATCAAGGTTTATAGATTTCAACCATTTAAAAACGTTAATTCTATCGTTTCGAAATTCGCTTTTCCAAAAGTTTGGAGGAAAACCGGCAACTCCAAAAAATACTTCATTCATTTTTTTATTTCTTCAGTGAAACAGGAGTTACATATTTTTCTTGCTTTTGAGAAATGTGCAAAGCAGCTATATAGCCACTCCACATTGCCTGTAAATAACCACGAGCAATTCCACGTGCATCGCCGACAACATATAAATTTGGAAGTTGAGTTTCGCCATATTCATTGCATTCGACATTTGGCCAAAATCTATCAACTGCTGGTGCATACACATTAGTCTCTTTCAAATCAAATTCAACCTGTTCCCTGATTTGGAAAATCAGTTCTTTTATATCCTTATGTATTTTCTTATCCAAGACACTACTAATGTCAAAAGTAGTGGAATTTAATGTCGGTTTACGATAGATAAGACTTTTACCATTTTTTCCTTTTAAGAATTCGGCCAAAGATTGAACTACAGGTATCGTTTTAGGATTAAATAGTTTCGTAAAGTCCATGGCATATTTAAAAGAAGAAATGTCATTTGGATAAGTTCGTTTCATAATTGCAATGTTTGCCCAATTTGAAAGAATTTTCCCAAAATGTCCGTCAACAATTTTCCCGCCGCATAATGGTAACGAAACCAAACTACCTCCCCAACACATACAAAAAGTACGTGTGTCCTCCAAGTGTAATTTGTGAATCTTTATTTTTGGATCGTTAATGTTGTATGGCGGTTTCATGGATTTGTTTATTTTAAATTCCATTCTGATTCCAACGTCAACAGGCTGTTTTATATAAGCTAATCCTAATTCATTTAGTAACTTAAACATCTGGTATATCCCCGATCTTCCCGTTGCTATAACCGCATAATCTGAAACCAAAGAAACTTTGGAGCCATTGCATAAATATTTTATACTGAAACCATTCTTTCTTTCGATTTCATAAACATGTGAATTCGGATGAACATGAATATTGTGATTAATTTCACATAGGATATTTGATATTAATTGTTCCATTTCACTTTTTAATAGTATCTTAGAAAAATATGGTTTCATATTACGATTTTCTTTTTTAATATCCTTTAAACTGTCATTGCAAAATAGTCTGGAATCAAAGCTGTCATACAAAATCTGCTCAAAATGTTGAGTCATATTTTGTCTCAAATCCATTTTAATAACACTTTCCCCGGCGGGATATCCGCAGAGTTTTCCACCTCTTATAGTAGCAGCGCCACCGATTCCTTTAAGCAGGCTGCATGTTTTGCAATCCTGACAATTACCTTTTTTTTCTGTAACTGGACAGTTTCTATTTATGTAAGAATGTCCTTCATCAAAAATGTGTATTTCTAAAGGATCTGTAGCAAATTTCTTTAAAAAAAATGCTGTTGAGAGGCCGCCAAAACCGCCCCCGATAATGACCACTTTATTCATCACTGAAACAATCTCCTGAACAAAATCGCAGATATTTTTAGAATGTGCTTCTTTTGTAACTTTTTTAAATACGTCATTTAGGGAGTTTTACACAGTAAACCGCCTGCATAGGAAAAAACTCCCAATATTGCTGTAATAAGCAACGAAAATAATACTAAGTAAATCATTGCCCATGTATGAAAAGACCTTCTCGATACCAAATCCTTGCTTTTCTTTAGTGCCGTAGCTAATCCAGATTTGGCAGGATTGGTTATTTTACCCATTTTTTTTGCTTCTTGCAAAGTAAAAATATTTAGTATTTCAATATTTTCACTATTTGTTGTAATGAATTCAATAGCAAAAAGCTCTGATAAACCAGCAATTAAGTGCACATCATTATCAGATAAATTAAAAATATGCCCCCATAATATTCCATTATATCCTGGTTTTATTTGAGGTCCTGCCTGAAAAAATAAACCTTTTGTCGCCCATCCTACCTTCATATCAAATCTACCACAAAATCCTTTAGGTATATTTACATGTTCGTATGTTGATATTATAGATGCACAATATTTCTTTAAAATAATAATATCATTATTCGTAACTTTTTTTAATTCTCCTATTTCATTGATATATTCGATACCTACTCTAAGGTTGTAAGATGCAGGATCCAACGAAGTTTCTTTAAAATTGAAATTAATTAAATGTTTTTTACTAATGTCGTCTTTGGAAAGTATCATTTTTGACTCCACGATTTAAAAAAAGTACGCCCGGCGCGATTCGAACGCGCGACCTCATGCTCCGGAGGCATGCGCTCTATCCAGCTGAGCTACGGGCGCAATGCTGCTAAATATATAAATCAATCTTTGTCATTCCAAATCAATCCATCAACTTTGGCAATGACGTAAAATATGCTTCCGCTAATTGATCTAACCCGGCATTCAGGCAATCGTTCCAAATCAACCGGTCGCCGCCGGTAACGCCTATCCGTTGGCAGACAACCTGTTTTGCCGCCGCCATTGCTTCAAACGCGGCCGTTTTTTCTTGCTCGACCGAAACGACGACCAGACCGGACATTTCACCGAACAAATGCGAGGCGAGATTTCCTTCGGCAGGAAAATCTATTTCTGCGCCAATCCTCATGTTTCGGTTCGTCAGGCAGCATTCCGCCAGACAGACGGCAAGACCTCCGTCGGATATGTCATGAGCCGATCGAATTAAATTCTGATCGACCGCGCTCGCCAAATGGTCGATTAGGTTTCTTTCCGCTTCGAAGTCAACCGGATCGACCGCGCCGGCGATTTTGCCATGTATCGCTTTTAAATACATACTGCCGCCAAGTCCATGTCCGGTCGCTTTTCCGAGCAGATATACCGCATGCCCTGCGGCTTGAAAAGAAGAACCGATATGCTTTGAAATATCCTCGAACACGCCCAACATCCCGACAACCGGCGTCGGCGCTACGGCTCCGCCTTCGGTCTCGTTATGGAACGATACGTTGCCGCCGGTGACCGGAGTTCCGAACTCGCGGCAGGCGTTTCCCAGACCCGCGACCGCTTCTTTGAAGAAATAAAAAACTTCCGGCTTGTAAGGATTGCCGAAGTTCAGGCAGTTGGTGATCGCAATCGGCTTCGCTCCGGTGCAGGCGACGTTCCGCGCGGCTTCGGCGACGGCTCGCTCCGCGCCTCTGTAGGGATCGATCCTGACCAGCCTCGAGTTTCCATCCGTCTTCACGGCTAAGCCCTTCGTCGTTCCCTCGACGCGCATAACCGCCGCGTCCGCCTGTCCCGGTTCAAGGACGGTGTTGGTTCGGACCGATTGGTCGTACTGGGTATAAACCCAGTCTTTACTCGCGATCTCCGGTTCAGCCAGCAATTTTAGCAATGCCGGTTCGGGATCGTCGACATCCGGCAGGCTTGTCGGATCGAACGCCTGCAGTTCATCCAGAACCGCCGGGCGTCTCGATTCGCGCGAATACTGCGGAGCCCCGCCGCCCAGCGCCAGATTCCATGCGGGAACTTCGGCGACGACCTGCTCATTTTGAAATAGTCTTAACATTCCGTCGCCGGTAACCGTTCCAACCTCGACCGCTTCGAGATCCCAGCGTTCGAAGACTTTTCTGATTTTGTCCTCATGACCTTTCTTCGCGACCAGCAGCATCCGCTCCTGCGATTCGGAGATCATTATTTCCCACGCTTCCATGCCGGATTCACGCAGCGGAACTTTGTCGAGGTCTAATTCCATCCCAACGCCTCCCGCGGCTGCCATTTCCGACGACGAACACGTCAAACCGGCGGCTCCCATATCCTGTATCGCTACCAGGGCTTCGGTCCCGGCAAGTTCGAGCGTCGCTTCCAGCAGGAGCTTTTCCGCGAACGGATCGCCGACTTGAACCGCCGGGCGTTTGGCTTCCGAATCCTCAGACAGTTCCTCCGAAGCGAAGGTCGCCCCGTGCATTCCATCCCTGCCGGTTCGCGAGCCGGCGTAAAATACGGGATTGCCGGCGCCCCGGGCTTTGGCGGTTGCGATTCTGTCATGCCGGACTATCCCCACCGCCATCGCGTTAACCAGCGGATTGCCCGCGTAAGACGGATCGAAACAGACCTCGCCGGCGACGGTGGGAACGCCGAAACAGTTTCCGTATTGGCCTAGACCCCGAACGACGCCGCTAAATAAGTAGCGCGTGCGCGCATTGTCGAGTTCGCCGAAGCGCAGCGAATCGAGCGACGCTATCGGTCGCGCGCCCATCGTGAAAATGTCGCGCAGAATCCCCCCGACTCCGGTAGCGGCGCCTTGAAAAGGTTCGACCGCAGACGGATGGTTGTGGCTCTCGATTTTAAACGCCGCCGCCCAGCCGTCGCCGATATCGACCAGCCCCGCGTTTTCCGAACCCGCGTCGGTCAACAGCCTGCCCCCGCTGCGCGGCAGTTTCTTCAATTCCAAAATCGAATTTTTATACGAGCAGTGCTCCGACCACATGGCGGCGAAAATGGCGAGTTCGGTTATGTTAGGAGTCCGTCCAAGGATTTCCTTAACCTTCTCGAATTCCTCTTCGTTCATCGCCTGCGCTTTAGCCTCTTCGAGCGTGCCGGGGCGGTTTGGATTTAGTTTGATTTGATTGCCCATTTCTTAAAAATTGCTCATGAAGCGAGCTTCGCCACGCAACATGAAAATAGACTCATTTCCCAACGTAAGTCGCAACCCCCCTGTATCCCCCC
>CAZWOY010000071.1:0-12807 GCA_964635255.1 uncultured bacterium | reverse complement strand
CCCATTCTATCTGAAGGGGGGATACAGGGGGGTTGCGACTTACGTCGGAAAATGAATCTATTTTCATGTTCCGTGGCGAAGCTCGCATGAGGCGTCCAGTACGCGCTAAACCGTGCGCCAATATGCTAAACCAGCATATTTCACACTTCTAAAACCTCTTCCCAACCCAAATATTAATAATCCTCCCCCCTTTCAAATCCGATTCCTGCGGCGGCTCATAATCCGCTCCGAATTTTACGTCTATTAAAAACGCCTGAGAAAATGATCCGCCAACTGAATATTTCCCGAAATAGAAAGTTGACTGCAGATCAAACCAGATAGTCTGAAAATTCTCTAAAGACAATTTTGTCGCGCGATCCGAAGATTCCGCATCCGGCGCATAATCATTAATCTGCATATCGGTAGATATATCCATAAACCCAATTTTAAAATCCGTTCGGTTATTTTGCAGCCTCGTTTGTACGCCTGTCGATAGCGTATATCCTTGAACTTCAGCGTCGGAAAAATAAACGGTATTATCTGAAAAGGCATCCTTGAAATTTTGCGGCAAATCTTCAATAATCAACCAGCCGTTCATTTTACCGGACATAAAATAATATGCAACCGAGCCGTTAATCGATAATCGCTTATTTATCTGCGAGGACAAAGAAATATCCCATGTATCCTGGGAATGATCAAACACAGGAGCCTGTCCGGTAAGTGAATTATCCAAATCAAGCGTTAGTTCTCCCGGAAATCTTGAATGAAAACCGCCCGCTTTCCATCGAATAACATTAGAATCGGTATCTTCGATATAAATGCCTACCGATCGATCTGAACCCCTCGGTGAAATATAATAAATGCCGGCTTTATATCGATCTGTTTTTCGGTAGCTTTTATCACTGGCAATTAATCTAATCTGAGCTCCGAAAGGATCTCCGAAAATCATTTCAAAATCCATACCGTCGATTATTCCCGAATAAAAAGCATAAATATTGCTTTCCTTGAGTTTCCATTTAATCGGTATTTCAATATGCCTGGAGTATAGTGTCAGCAAAAACTTGACTGATGACATATTTCCCCAACCAGCAGCGAATAACGGATCGTAGTAGGTATTCTCATTTTTGCGCGTTATATCGAGCGCCGCGCCCCATTTAAGTTGAAACTTATTCCAATCGTGTGCAAAAGTTGCATTAAAATATTCGCTATTATCAACAATCCGGAATTGGGATTTTGCCGGTCGAGAATAAATTCCAAGATCTACTGAAGATTTACCCGCACCGACTCCGATGCATGTTTTCTGGTTATAAATAACCGCGGGGAATTGTCCGAGCGCTGAAAATTTCGTTTCCTCCCAATCGTAGGATTCGCGATTCGACTCGAATCTATAAGGTTGAAGATAGCTATAACCTGATCGTATCCTTATGGCTGTCAAACTTAACATATCGACTATGGACTCGCTATCCCGAGTCGATTCCATTAACGATCTTATCGACGAATTAAACATGTTCCCGGACTCTATAAACTGCGACCATGAATCTTTGCAGGTAAGAGATAAAATGGCGATGACCGAAAGAAAGAATTTCAAAATATTTTTGCTTGTAATTGTTTTTTTACCCAAAGCGTATCCTGTCGTATTTTACCTGTAGTAAAAATACTCTTTTATTCGCGAACATACAAATCTGAGAGACTCAAATTTGACCATAAATGAACTGAATTGGTATTCAAATTGCACTATCGAGTTTGAATTCGTATATTTTATAGGTTCACCCTGTTTAAACCCTTAAAAGAGGAACGCAATGCAGTTTGTTAATCTAAAACCGTTTTCAGGAGACGCTATGCACAGGTTTTCGGTTTTTGTATTTTCGATTTTTTTAATATCGGCTGCCTTTGTGAGCGGCGCTTTATCAGCCAAAGACCTAAACGTTCAGGAAACTTTAATCCATGTTACCGATAACGGCGACCAAGGCTTAAATCTAATTTGCAATCTCTCACAGTCTGAGAATATCAGCCTGCTCGAAAGCAATTTACCGGTTACTATGATTCAGACGGAAAATGGCAGAGATATACCGGTTATGCAGCGATTTATCGCTATGCCAAACGGTTTTATGCCAAAAGTTCGACTCGTCGATCGGACAAGTTTCAGGATCGCACCAAATTCTGTGTCGCCAGATGCGCAATCCAGTCAAATCGACAATTCTCACATCTCGCAATTGGAATTGGAACCCGAAGTTCCCGCCACAGTTCGGCATATCGGCTATTTTCGCGGCATTCCCGTTGCAGCGCTATCGATCTATCCGGTGCAACTGGAAGCCGGCGGCGACGGTATGATCGAAAATCGATCCCTGGAAATTGAGATAAACTATACCCCCGATCCGTCGATCCGATCCGCACGCCCGGCGCATGACAGAATCGGAAGCGATATGTCAAGGTTTATGGATAATATGTTTCTAAATAGTCCAAACCGCGATCAGGACTATGTTGAAAATCAGCAGGAATATCGCGGAAGGATCCTTATTCTCCATCCGGACAATCAACAGTTCGATAACCAGGGTTTAGAGCATGTCCAGAATTTAGCCGGCTGGAAAACTTCCATGGGCTATCAGGTCGAAATTGTAGCGGTTAATATTGATCCTCAACAGGGAGGACTTGCGCCTGAAGAGATTAAAAACGATCTCATAGTTCCTCGATACGAAGATGAAGAAAATCCGCTCGAGTATCTCATACTTATCGGAGCAGATCCTACGGAGGGCGGCAACATCCAATTCCCCTCTTTTCGACATGAAGCAGAAGGTGAAAACTACCAAAGCGATCACTTCTATTCTACTTTGGACGAAGGCGATGAATATATTTCCGATATAAGCGCTGGTAGAATAAATGTGAACGGCTATGAGCAGCTTGAGAGCGTCATAGACCGAACTATTTTGTACGAGCGCGAGCCATTTGTCGACGATTTGCGCTGGTATGACAGAGTGTTATATACGGCAGAAAATATTTCAGCCCCCGGTGGTCAATTCGTTCCATCGATGGCTGATCTGGGCGCCTGGCTCAACGTACAACTCACCGATTTCGGTTATCGGCTCAATATTCTCTATGCGCCGGAAAATGATGCGGACATTCATGTTCGAGTCCAACAGTTATTTGAAGAAGGTTTATCTATGGCCTTCAGCCGGGGATGGATACAGGGATGCGCCGATTGGGAAGACCCTCAGGAATATGCTGTTACGGGACGCAAAAATCCCTTCACGATGGCAATTACCTGCCTGTCTTATACAACCCAAAAGTACTTTTACAGATCGGCGGAACACCGGCAATTTAACGGTCCGATTGCGGCAATTGCCAACAATGGCTTATCCCACTCTAAAAGCAATAATAGTCTAATGGGCGGCGCCGTATTGGCGGTTACGGATATGGGTTTGTCGAATACAGGATTGATATATGACTTCAGCAAACTGCAATTCATCAGCGACAACCGATTCGAACTCGCTGAATGGGCGATAGAAAATATTTCCGTGTGCCGGTTGATTGGCGATCCAAGCACCCAGATTTATACGCACAGACCATTAGAACTTGAGGTCGATCATCCCGAAACAATCACTCCCGGAACGCGCGGCTTGAGCGTCGAAGTATCCCGGGATGGCGAAACGGCTGCAGGCGCCTGGGTTACATTAGAACAGGAAGACGGTTTGCATCTCGTTTGCCAGCCGGGAGATGACGGTTTCGCAAGATTCTCTTTTGAAGAGGATCAACTCATGGCAGGCAACTTATATCTTACCATAACCGGCAAGAATTCGATTCCTTACATTAATGTAATCAGCGTCCAGGAAGCGGACAGAATGATAGATCTGACAAATATCGAATTCGACGCGCCTGACGGAATGATGGGCGATGTGCCTGTAACAGCCGCATTCCGCAATTCCGGCAATCAAAATCTTAACAACCTGGTCGTCAATTTAAGCGCGGAAGATTTATTAACCGGCTTTTCGAGCGAACAAATACAACTCGGAGCATTAGCCAGAAACGCCGAACGTGAAATCCAGTTTGATGTTCAATTCGATGGAGCGAGCCGTTCGGGGCGCATTGTAAGGATTCAGATGGAAGCAGCCAATGGACAGGAAAGCTGGGAACATGCATACCAAATAGAAACTTCGGGACATAATTTAAAGGTCATAGGCAATCCTGTACTTAACAACGATTTTGAACCCGGTCAGATCGCTAATTTCAGGCCTCGTTTAAACAATTCCGGCGATTTCGCTTCTCCGAGGATGAATGTGACGCTGGAAAGCCTGTCGTCCTATGTGAATGTAGTCGGTAATCAGGTGAGGTACCCCTCAATAGATCCAGGCGATTCCGAAGATCCCGAGCAAAATGGGTTTTTCAGGGTCGAAGCTGAAGATCTCGCTATTTCCGGCAACATTGCCAAATTCAGATTGACGATGGACGCCGTCGATGGCGCCGATGATTTCACGGATATTATTTATTTCGAGTCCATCATTGGCGATCCGAACGTATCCGATCCTTACGGTCCCGATAATTACGGCTACATCGCCTTCGATTCTTTCGACCGGGACTGGGAAAAATGCCCGGAATACAATTGGATCGAAATTAATCCCGATGAAGAAAACGCTGCTTTCAATGGTGAAAAATTAGAATTTGAAGATTTCGACGTCAACCTGGACTCGTCGATCACAATTCCGCTTCCTTTTAGTTTCAGGTTCTACGGTGAATCATTCGATACGATCGCCGTTTGTTCAAACGGCTGGATTGCTTTCGGCGCAGACAAAGGCGTATTCGACGATTTCCGAAACCAGCAAATTCCCGGCATTCAAGGACCTGACGCGCAAGTCGCTGTTTTCTGGCAGGATCTTATTAATCCGATTCCTCAACATCGAGGATGTTATTACCACTATGATGAGGAACGAGGCATTCTGGTTATCGAATGGTCGAAATATAAGATCTACCGCGATGAAAACGCCGATCCCAACCAACATCTGGTTGAATTTCAGCTATTGTTGTATGATCCAAGACGATACCCGACCAGTACCGGCGATGGCGAGATCAAAATGCAATACAAGAGTGTGTTTATTCAGGAAGGCGACTTATGGGATAATCACTACACTACTGTCGGCTTAAAAAACCTCGATGGCAGCGACGGTCTGGAATATTCATACTGGAATCAATTCCCGCCTGCCAATCAGCAATTGCAGGATGAACTTGCAATTCTGTTTACTACCGACAGAATCACGCAAAATGGTCGTCTGGTTGGCAGGATTACCTACCGGGAAGATGACCAAAGGGGTATTGAAGGCGCTACTGTAACTTCGCTGAATACCGGCGCGAGTGCAAACACAGACGCAACCGGAGGTTTCGTGATCGATCCGATTCCGGTCACGCAGCACCGCATTGAAATAGCTAAACCCGGATTTAATTCGTTAATTGCCGAGATAACCATCGAACCGGATGAAGTCGCGCGCCTGGACACATCGCTGACCCATCCGGTATTATCCGCTTCCAGCGATGCCCGAGACTATGAACTGCGTCCCGGACCTTACGGCGTGTCGTTTAATTATGAAATAGGCAACGAAGGCAACGGACCGCTGGAATACCATTTCCAGCGAAGATACATCGATGGAACGGCGACGGCCTACGAAAGAATTTATGGTCGGAACTTCAGTTCTCAAATCGATGACAATAATCTCAACGGCTGTCAGTTTGTCGGCGATTCTGTCTTTGTCAGCGGTAAAGGATTAAGAGACGTCAACGATGATCAATTCATATATGTCTTCGATAGCCAGGGCGAATATGTCAGAAGGTTCGCGCAGCCGGCGCAAACTGATGACGGATTCCAGGATCTTGCCTGGGATGGGAACTTGCTGTATGGAGGCGAATCCCGCCGGATAAACAATGAAAACATAAATACGATTGTTGCGTTTAATGCCTCAGGCGAAGCGGTTAATACAATTCAACTGGAGATTTCAACCGAAGATCTGGCGAAACCGAAAGCCCTTGCCTATAATCCCAATACCAACCAGCTTATTGTTGGAAACGGCAGCGATGACCTGTTCATCGTATCAATGGACGGACAAGTCGTCGATCATTTCCCAATCAACGTTCCCGGCGTCGAGCTGGACATCCGTGGCTTCGCCTGGCATCAGGGCGACAACGATGGAATGAACTTGTATGTCGTCGATCAGCCCGGTATCGATGGGGGCGTAAGATTAATCAAAGTCGATATCGAAACCGGAATCTCTAAATTTGTGCAACGGCTGGATCTATTTAACCGAAATTATCCATTCGGATTAACGATCGGCTATGATTGGGAGCAATCCATCGTCAGCATGGGTATGATAATGAGCGGCGGCGGAAGGCGGGACAACGATTCGCTGCGAGTCTATGAAATTGGTCCGGATACTCACTTCCTGACTATGGAACCGGATCAAGGCATTGTCGAAGCCGGCGAAACGGAGCAAATCGGAATCGAAATGCGCGGCGAAGACCTGACGGAAGGACGCTACGAATTTGGCTTAGTTCTGAAACATAATGCCGAAGCAGATTCGGCGCTGATCCCGATCACGCTGACAGTCGATAGGAACACCGATATCGCTGACAATTCAACCGTACCGTTAACCTTCGCCTTGGATGACGCATATCCGAATCCGTTCAACGGTCACACAAGAATCGGCTTCAGCCTCGATCAGACGTCATTCACCAAACTAACGGTTTACGACGTTTCCGGCAGAGAGGTGAAAACATTGGTCGAGAAGCATTTAAAAGCAGGCGGCTACCAGTTCGATTTCAAACCTCGCAACTTAACCTCCGGCATGTATCTATACAAACTGGAATCAGCCGGAAACTCTAAAGTAAAACGTCTGTTGTACTTGCGCTAAATCGTTAGCGCAGAGTTTAATTCGTTCCCGCGCGGTGGCGCGGGAACGAATTGAAATCCGTGACAATCCGTGACAATCCGTGTCATCCGTGTTCCTATTTTGCAAACAAAAGTTTTACTTTTTGTCGAACAAGAGTGTTCGACCTACTTTTCAGTAACCAGAACCGCCCCATCGACAAACCTCCCCTCCCGAAACAAGCTAATATAATAACTGCCGCTCGGCAGATCATATCCATCTAACGGGAATGAGTAATATCCGCCCCATGCCCGATGCACTTTTATACTTTTTAAGTGTCTGCCAAGCATATCCGTAACTCTGAATGTAAAGTTCCCGCCGCTCTCGACAGCGTATAATAACCTGGAATCGCTATTCACCGGATTAGGATAAATTGAAATCAGACCTGGTTCCTTAGCGATTGCATTTCTCTCATTCCCGGCAGCCTCAGATGGCGTAATGCGCAAAACCGCTTCTATTTCGGTATCTTCGCCATAACCGTTTACTGAAAAATAAACGTTCGATTCATACCGGCCCTCGCCGGCTTGGTCGCCCGCAAATATAAGCTCCCACTCGCGCTCTTCTCCCGGCGCTATAAACTCCCACCTTGGAATCGCAATCAGCCAATTGGCATATAACCGGGTGGCAAATAGCCAGTCGTCGCCCCCTGCGCCGTCCTTCCAGACGCCGGTTAAATAACCGCCGCCGTCCTCGAAATCCTGCGTAACTTCCATCCCGCCGGCGCTCGCTTGATCGGGAACGTTTAACCTATACAGCGGCGTGCAAGCGCCATCCTCGACGTCGATAAAACAAAGTTCCTTATGTCCAGATCTATCTGTGATCGTATAAAGTCCCCGTAAGTTTTTCCTCACCGCCAGCGTGGAAACCGTATCGCCGATTTCATAACGGTCTTCCTCCCAGAAATCGATATCCGCTCTGACAATAAATCCTTCGTCCCCTCCCACATAGAAATCGTATTCCCCGAACGGATAATTGAAATCCGCCGCTATCGACCTGTTATCCCTAATTGCGTTCGGTCCGGAAAAAAGATCCCCGAACTCGCCGCCGGTGGTAAATTCGATAATTTGATCGGGATCGCAGCCGTAGATTATGTCTCCGCCGTCGCTCGCCAGGTCGCTGAATCCTTCACCCGCTCCCTCGCCGGGCTGGTCGAACTGCGCGGTCAGATTCAAGTCTCTGTCGATGCGGTAAATTTTGTTCGGCTGCTGTCCGTTGTTTCCGCCTGCGACATAGAAATAATCTCCGGTGAACAGCGCCGCCATAATTTCGCCGTCACCGGTCAATTGGCTTGCATTGACCATCAACGCCCGGTTCGCTTCCCGCCACTGATCCATAAGACTCGCATAAACCGGGACCGTCGAGTTATTCGTAAACTGAATTTGTCTTCGCACGCGCCGCCCAAAAGGAACGTTTTCCGTAATCTGCCTTTCGGAAATATCCCACTCGACATGCCGGGGAAAATGAACTCAGCCTCTATCCGTACGCGAATCGTCGGGATCTTCATTCAAATTAGGATCGCCCGTATCGATGCACGGCGAATCTCCCTTCAACAGACACCAGCTCGAATCAAGCGCAAAAATTCCCGGATTCTCACCGGAGTTCTCCGTTCCGTTTATATTCTCGTTTATATGGCAATAATCGACCGTTACCAGATTTACGTCATCGAAATGAGGCGTATCGCCCCAGATAATCGAACTGTTAAAAGCAAAATGGGAATTGCCTTGAATATAACCGGTATTCGAAGTGTGATTGTTGTCCAAAGACCGGTTCTCCATGAACGTGCAGTTAGTAAACTCGATGGGATTCCTGCCGGCGTCGTTGGAGACGGCGACGGCTCCTCCGCCGTCTTCAGCGGTGTTTCTAAAAAATAAGTTGTGGTGAATTCGATTGTTATGACCGCCTTGATGGTAAATGGCTCCGCCGTAGTCGTTCGCATGATTGCCGATAAACCGGCAGCCATAAGCTTCGAGCCTCCTGCCGTAGAGCGCCGCGCCTCCGCCGGTTGCGGCGGTGTTTTCGATGAACTCGCAGAATCTAAGTTCGACATTAGGCCCGTTGTGAATATCGATTCCTCCGCCGCCCCAGGCTGCGCGGTTGTTCTCGAACCGGCTGTGGCTGACTGTTGCCTGAGCGTTATCGTTGAAATTGATCCCGCCGCCTTGAGATTGCGATTCGTTATCAATGAACAGCGAATGGCTCACCGTCGTCTCACCGCCCCAGACCCCCAGTCCGGCGCCAAAACCAAGGCATATCCCGCGCCCTATGGTGCAGTGTTCCACAACCAGTTCGCTCTCCGATGAGAATATATTCGCTCCGCTGTTGGCAGGATTGTTCGGTTGATCGTCGATCCGCCGGCAGCCGTTTGTAATTAAGCAATAGCGCAAGACGCAAACGTTGTCGGCGTCGATAATGCGCAGCCCTCCCCAAGACCGGTCAAGGCGTTCGGGACGAATTGCGACCGAGTCCTCTTCCGTACCCTCGACCGTCAGCCGTCCATGAACGATAAATTCATTATCGCCGGGAAAGACAACCTCCACCCCCGCCTGAATAGTCAGAACTTGTCCGTTCGGGACGCGAAGATCGTCTTCGGCAATGTAAGGACTGCCTTCGCTAGTCCATACCCCGCTGACGTCGCCCTGAACTCTGGTCTGCGCAATCGCTGATCCGGCAGTAAAGATCAAAATAAATATGTAAAATCTAAACATTTTAAAAGACCTCTGTGTATCTCTGCGCCCTCGGCGCTTCTGTGGTAAAAAAATCCGCTTATAACGTCAGGCGAGGACGCCCAGAACCCGAATTCTCGGACGCTCCCTTAGGCGAGAATCTTCTCCACAAGCAAGCCTACATACGAAAAACTATTTCAGAAATACCAGCCGTTTTACCATTCGTTCCCGATCTCCCGACATCGCCACAAAATAAATTCCGCCGGAAAAATCGTCCGGTTTCCATTCTATCTCGTGCCAACCGGATAAATGCCTCCGGTTCGAAAGCGTTTCGACCAGCCGCCCTCGCGTATTGTAAACGTTTAAAGCAAATCTGCCCGGTCGGTGAATGTAAAATTGCAGCAACGCTGTCGAATTGAACGGATTCGGGTAGGGATTTTTTAGGATGAAGCGGTTGAGAGCTCTCTGCCCACGCCTTCTCGCGGCGTTTACATATTCCGATTCGTACAGCCCAATGTCCGGCGTGTTTCCGATATATTCGTCTTCCGTGTAATAAAGCAGCGTATCCTGCAGCGTATCCGCCTCCACCACAAACAGCGCGGTTCCCGCGTCCACGCACGGCGATTCCGCGGTCAGCCCGAAGCTGTCGTTTTCAGGATTAACAAACAGCGGATCTTCTGAAATACTTGTGCTGTCCCACAGTATATAGTCGCCGAAATGCCGGACAATGCTGTCCAGTTCGGTTTCGATCACGCTGTGGTAAAAAAGCAGCGTGTCGGGAGACGGCTCCTCCTCTGATGTGTCGCATTCTACGCTTGACGGCAGATTATCCCATAAGATCGAATTGAGAATCAGAGTTTTCGTATCTACCGACGCAAATATTCCGCCCCCGCTCGTGTCCGCGGCGTTACCGTAAATATTACAGTTGAAGGCGTTGAAATAGCTGGACTCATTCGAGGAGATTCCGCCGCCGGCGTTAAGTGCGGTATTAAAATTCACCGTGCATCGCCATAAATCGACGGAAGTAATGTTAGTAAGGAAAAAACCGCCGCCGTTGTGCGCATAATTGCTGTCGATCCGGCAATGGTCATAAATCAGGTTGGATTCCCACGTCGCGTACAACCCTCCCCCGACGCCGTCCTGGACGCCGTTGCCGGTTATGCTGCACCTGTTTACAACGATTTCGGCGGTATTGGCGTACATCCCGCCGCCTTCGAACTGAGCGGTGTTGTTGTAAATCTGCACGTTATTAAGCGCATTATCGTAACTGAAATTAAAATACAATCCCCCGCCGCGCTGAGCGTAATTATTATAAATCTCGACGTCTTCCAAAGTGCACTGCCCGCCGCCATGTCCGGCGAAGACGCCGCCGCCGTTCATCGAAGCCGTATTATTGCGCACAATTACGTCTGAAACTATCGGATGAGCCGTATGCGCAAATCCGAATCCCGCCCCCTCTTCCGCCGTATTGTCTTCGATCAAAACGCGTCTGATAATCGGATAGGAATCCCACGTGCAGTAAATCCCGGCGCCGATATGCACGGCATTGTTTCTGGTTACGCAGAGATCCTCAAGAACCGGAGCCGCATCGTTCTGGACGTCGATCCCCCCGCCGAAATTCTGATAGCCGTTCTGAATCGTAAAGCCTCTTAAAACTGCATTTTCATCCTCGGCATTGTTGAAAGCAACGCAGCAGTCCCGGCCTCCGCCGTCGATAATTGTCGAATCGATATAAGCTTCATCTCCGGTGGTTAAAATAAGACTTGCGACAACGATCGATTTGCCTATATAATCTATATTTTCATCGTAAAATCCCGGACTGACCAGAACAGTGTCGCCGTCCAGCGAACTGTCTATCGCCGCCTGAATCGTATTGAACTGACCCGGCACCTCCAGGATAACCGCGTACAGCAAAGCCGGCGTAAAGAAAAATAATGCCAGAATTTTTTTAGGCATCAGGCGCTCCCTTTTTTTATCTACAATATTACTTAATGCACATTACTGGAATTATGCTTGAAAAACGCTTCGACGATAAACTAAGATAATAAATTCCCGCAGGCAAGTTGCGCGATTCCCATTTGATAAAATGCCGGCCCGGATCGAGACGATTATCGATTAAAACGCCCATAGACCGTCCCACAGAAGAAAAGGCTTCCAACCGAATAACTTCATTTTTATCAAGGAAAAACTCTATCGCCGTCATCGAATTAAATGGATTTGGATAGGCGTTAAGAACCACGCAATCCCCCGCATTATTACTGACGGGCTTTTTAACAAACACTGCGCCATATTCGAAAGCGCCCATATCCGGCGCGCGCCCTTCGTACTGCTCCTGTTCATAGTCGATCACCAGGCTGTCCCCCCAAAAAAGCCGATCTGTTCCGGCGTCGATGCAAGGCGAGTTTCCCGTTAAATAGAACCGGCTTCTATCCGGATTCGTAAACAGAGGATCGAAGCTAAAATTGCTCTCATCATAATATACATAGTCTCCTCCTTGCCGGATAATACTCTCCCCGCCGCCTTCGATATCGCTGTTGTAAACGATCAAACTGTCCCGGTAGTGACCATTCTGATTCGGTTCGAGGACGACGCCCGGCTGTGAATTTGCCCAGAAGATCGAATTTACGGACAAAGTAAACGTATTCAGAGAGGAATACAAGCCGCCTGCCCCAGAATCGGCTTGGTTTGCATAGACTGTCGAATTAATAATGAACAGCCTGCCTGAGTTTTCAACCATAATTGAACCGCCGGATACTCCGGCAGAGTTTTCGTGGAAAACACACCGAATCACATTAGCATTCGTGCCGTCTTGACAGCTAAATCCACCGCCGGTTTGAGCCCGGTTTTCATAGACTTCGCAGCGTATCATTTCAAATGTTGAGTTATAATCGACATGCAATCCGCCTCCGGCTCCCTGCTCAGAGCTGTTTTGAAATACAAAACTGTTCCACATGCGCAAACCGGAAGACCTGCAGAACACGCCGCCGCCATCGCCTTCGGAAATATTATGATGAATGTATGAACCGCCGATATAATTTTCGGCAGAATAATAAAAATAGACTCCGCCTCCTAACAGCGCTTCGTTTCCATAGACTTCAACGCCCGAAACAGTTATTTCGCCCTCCGAATGTCCGGCAAAGATTCCGCCTCCATACCGTTCCGCGCTATTATTACAAACGATAGAATTAACCAATGTTGGGCGCGCTCCATGGGCGCTGCCGATTCCGCCGCCTTCCATCGCTGTGTTGTTCATCAGTATTACA
>CAZWOY010000070.1:9368-12912 GCA_964635255.1 uncultured bacterium | reverse complement strand
CGAATATTTTTCGCAGCCAGTATGTTTCGTGGGACATTCCCATATCCCCGGTTCTTTTCAAGACGCCGGAGGATTAAAAAGTATAATCAATGCCGGTTCCGTCGGTCAGCCTCGCGATGGCGATAATCGCGCTTGTTGGGGATTATACGATACTGAAACATATAAAATGAGCTGGATTAGAGAGCAATATCCAATTGAAAGCGCCACGGAAGAGATAATCGCCGCCGGTTTGCCTCCAGTGTTAGCGGAACGGTTATACCACGGCTGGTAAAAAGTAAACATATTTACATTTTGGTCAATTTAATCGCAAAAACATTACGATGTTTTCGTTTTTTTTTATAAATTCTATTGTGCGACGTTTTAAACAGAGTGAAATTAGAATTCTTAAATTTGAAAAAAACCATGAACTCTTGAAAGCCACGCGAAATACTACATTAAAGCAATGTTAACGCAGTTCATATCTTCTTTATTCGGTTCAAAGCACAACCGTCAGCTTAAAAAGATACTCCCCTTTGTTGAACAGATAAATCAGAAATTCGAGGAATTCGATACCCGTCTTTCCGATGAAGATTTTCCCCGAACCACAGAGGATTTTAAGCGGCGTTTAAAAGAAGGCGAGGAGATCGACGATCTTTTAGTCGAAGCTTTCGCTTTAGTAAAAGCCGCTTGCAAGAGGTGTTTAGGGAGGAAATGGGAAGCCGTAAGCCAGCCTGTCGTCTGGGATATGGTTCCTTATGACGTCCAGTTGATCGGTGCGGTCACACTGCATCAGGGTAAAATTGCAGAAATGGCGACCGGCGAAGGCAAGACGCTAGTGGCGATAATGCCGCTTTACCTGAACTGTCTTGCCGGTAAAGGCGCTCATCTTATAACTGTGAACGACTATTTGGCGCAGCGCGACGCTGAGTGGATGGGCGGCGTTTACGAACTATTGGGCGTATCCGTCGGCAAAATTCTCGGAAATATGGCCCCCGATGAACGCAGGAAAAATTACGGTTGTGATATTACCTACGGCACAAATAACGAATTCGGATTCGATTACCTGCGGGATAATATGGCTATCCGTCCTGAAGACGTAGTTCAGCGCGCTCATCACTATGCGATTGTCGATGAGGTCGATTCCGTCTTGATCGATGAAGCGAGAACTCCCTTAATTATTGCGGGTCCGGTCGGCGGATCAAATGTTCAGCTATATAATGAGTTAAAAAGCTCTGTAGAACATCTTGTCAGAACTCAGCGGAATCGAGTCACTGAACTTGTGAACGCCGCTGAAAAAATTATTAAAAATGATGATTCGGATAATGAATATGAATTAGGCAGAATTTTCCTAAAAGCGCACCGAGCGCTGCCAAAACACAAAAGACTTTCAAAGGCGCTGTCCGAATCGGGAATGAAAACTCTAATGCAGCAAGTAGAAAAAGATTATATGCGCGATAAAAAACTGCATGAGTTGGATGAAGAGTTATTATACGTAATTGAAGAGCGGCATCATTCCATCGTTTTAACCGATGAGGGCCGGGAGCTGTTAGCCAAATGGGAAGGAACTGATTCGGACATGTTCATTCTGCCCGATATCGCCGAAGAATCGCACGAAATAGAAGCGCGCGAAGATATTAGCGAAGAAGAAAAACTAAAGCTGAAGGACGAAGTTCAAAACACATTCGCCGTAAGAAGCGAGAAGATACATAACATAAGTCAATTGCTCCGCGCTTATTCGCTTTATGAAAAGGACGTCGAATATGTAGTCCAGGACGGACGAGTGATGATTGTCGATGAATTCACCGGCAGACTAATGCCCGGGCGCAGGTTTTCCGACGGATTGCATCAGGCTATCGAAGCCAAGGAAGGCGTTAAAGTCGAAGGGGAAACCCAAACTGTCGCGACGATCACGCTTCAAAACTATTTCCGGCTTTATAATAAGCTTGCGGGAATGACCGGTACGGCGGAAACCGAAGAGGGCGAGTTCTGGGATATTTATAAGCTCGAAGTGAGTGTTATACCTACGAACGAACCAATTCGGCGAATCGATCATGATGACATTATTTACAAGACCAAGCGTGAAAAATTCAGCGCTATTATTGAAGAGATTAAGGCGTTAAACGCTGAAAGGCTTCCGGTTCTTGTAGGCACGGTCTCCGTGGAAGTCTCAGAAACACTCTCAAGAATGCTTCGGCGTCACAACATTCAGCATAATGTCCTAAACGCTAAACATCATAAATCAGAAGCTGAAATCGTAAAAAATGCCGGTCAACCCGGAGCTGTGACGATAGCCACAAATATGGCGGGACGAGGTACCGATATTAAATTAGGACAGGGAGTTATTCGCTGGAAAGGCGATAAGGGCGACAAGACCAAAGCCGAAGGAGGATTGCAGATAATCGGCACTGAAAGACACGAGTCAAGGCGGATCGACCGGCAATTACGCGGACGTTCGGGCAGGCAGGGAGATCCCGGAGCTTCGGTGTTCTTTCTCAGTTTGGAAGATGATCTGATGCGATTGTTCGGATCAGAGCGAATCGCGGGGATAATGGACAGAATTGGAGCGGAAGAAGGAAATGAGATAACTCATCCGCTCATTACCAGATCGATAGAGAAAGCGCAGAAGAGGGTCGAAGCTTATAATTTCGGAATCAGGAAACATTTGTTGGAATATGACGACGTCATGAACCAGCAGCGGGAGGTCGTATATCAGCGCAGAAGGTCGATTCTGTTCGATGACGATATTCGAAAAGTTATAAAAAATATCTGTTATGACTTTATTTACATGCTTCTCGATACTTACACCGACCCCCATTCGACGCCGGATTTATGGGAATTGGAAGAATTTGGATTAAAACTGCGGCGAGTTTTACAAATAGAACTTCCTGCCAAAGAAAATTGGGAATTGGTTGACGAACCTGAATGGTATAAAAAGGAATTTGAACCGGAGTCCAGCGAACCGGAAGAATCGGAAGCGGATGAAGAATTTACCGAGTGGGGAGGACTTGATCGTATCAGTCGGTGGCATAGATATCTCTTGCACGAAGCAATCAGTCTTTTTGAACGAAAAATCGAGCTTTATAGCGAAGACCGATATTTGCCATTCGTGCGGCACGTAACCTTGCGAGTTATCGACGAAAAGTGGAAAAACCACCTGTATGATATGGATAGGCTCAAGGAGGGAGTCGGGCTGCGCGCTTATGCCCAAAAGGATCCATTGATTGAGTATAAGCGCGAAGGATTCAACATGTTCAGCGCTATGTTGGATTCAACCAATGAAGAGTCGCTGCGTATAGTTTACAATCCGGTTGTGCAGCGCGCGCAACCGGAAAAGACAGCCAAATCACAGCGTCTTTCATATATTCACAAAGAGGCAGCCGGAGCTAAGGAAGCTAATATCGATGCACAACCACAGGACGAATCCGCCGGACCGGGAAAACGCAAAGCCCAGCCTGTGAAGGTGGAAAAAACAGTTGGCCGCAATGATCCATGTCCGTGTGGAAGTGGGAAGAAATACAAAAAATGTTGCGGCCGGAGGGATTCCGCATAAATCCATGGAAGGTGA
>CAZWOY010000070.1:0-9358 GCA_964635255.1 uncultured bacterium | reverse complement strand
CGTAATTTTATTGAGACAGTATCCGGAAGGAGGAATTAATCCGGATGAATTTGAACCTTTGACAGAAGATTTAATCGATCTGGGTTATTCACGCCAGGAAATTGAAACAGCGTTCTTCTGGTTTTACAATCGATTGGAAATGCGTAAACAAACTCATTTAATCGATGAAATAGAGAGTGATTCGTTCAGAGTTCTTCATGAAGTGGAAAAAACGATTTTATCGCCGGAAGCTTATGGTTATTTAATTGAATTGCGGCATTTAGAACTGATATCTTTGTCGGATATGAATCGGATAATTGAAAAAGCCGTACTCTTGGGTGACAGGAACGTAGAACTCGAAGAGATAAAATCATTGGTTGCCGCTTCTTTGTTTGAACAGGAACTTGGCAATCCAATTCCGGGGAGAGCGTTTTATTTGGATACACCTTTAGATAAAATACACTAATATGGCTGCTGTAAAGAAAACAAAGACCACAACAGAAAAAACTTCAGTTAAGAAATCCACTGCAGTAAAAACAGAAAGAAAGGACCGCAATAAAGACAACTCGAATGCGCTTGTCATTGTAGAGAGTCCAACTAAAGCGCGTACTTTGAGTAAATATCTGAAAGGATTGCAGACAAATGCGCCTGACAACGGCGGCAAAGTATCGTTGGATTTTAGAGTAATTGCCAGCGGCGGTCATATTATCGATCTGCCTAAAAAGAAATTCGGTGTTGACATTGAGGATAATTTCCGTCCGGATTACGAGTTGCTGCCGGATAAAAAATCAACGGCAAAAACTCTTAAACAGGAAGCCGGAAAGGCTGGATCTATTTATATTGCAACCGACCCCGATCGTGAGGGCGAGGCGATTGCCTGGCATATCAGCAATCTGATAAAATCCAGAAAGAAACAGGACGTCTGGCGCGTTACCTTCAATGAAATCACAAAACGAGCCGTGCAGGACGCCATTTTATCACCCGGATCGATCGATATAAATAAAGTTAATGCGCAACAGGCTCGCAGAATAATGGATCGGTTGGTCGGCTATCAGGTTAGTCCGCTTTTATGGAAGACAATCACTCGAGGTTTAAGCGCCGGCAGAGTGCAATCGGTTGCGCTAAGATTATTATGCGAGCGCGAGGAGGATATTAATGCATTTATTCCCGAAGAATACTGGACGATAGACGGCGAATTTAAGCCTGATAAAATCGACTCCTTCACAGCCCGGTTTAATAAATATAAAGGTAAAAAGGTAAAAATCGGCAATGAGGACGAATCCAACGAGCTTCTTTCAGTCCTAAAATCAGCCGTATATCGAATAACTGAAATCTCGCGCTCACGGAAGAAACGAAATCCCGTCCCGCCGTATATTACGAGTACTATGCAGCAGGACGCCGGCAGGAGGCTGGGGATGCCTGTCAAGCGCACTATGGGAATTGCGCAGAAACTTTATGAGGGAATCGATTTCGGCGCCAAAGGCTCTATCGGTCTGATTACGTATATGCGTACTGATTCGACGCGTATTGCTGAAGAAGCGAATTCCAATTTGCGGGATTGGGTAGCGTCCAATTATGGAGCTGATTATCTAAGCGATAAAACGAGGAGATTTAAAAATAAAAAAGGCGCCAGTCAAGATGCGCACGAAGCAATTCGCCCGACTGACGTTACTATCACGCCCAAGGATGCGAAAAATTATCTAACGGCGCAGGAGCTTAAGCTTTATGAATTAATCTGGAAGCGATTTGTAGCTACACAGATGAAACCGGCGGAGTTCGATGTAACCACCGTATTTATCGGCGATGGTAAGGATATTGAATTCAAAGCGACCGGACAGGTTCTTGTGTTTCCAGGTTTTCTATCGGTTTATGAAGATTTCGCGACGACGGAGAAAAAGAAAGACGATGAAGTTCAATCGAAACTGCCTAAGGGACTTGAATCCGGTATGCCGCTTGATCTTCTTGAACTGTTTCCTAAACAGCATTTTACTCAGCCGCCGCCGAGATTTTCGGAAGCGAGTCTGGTAAAAGAACTTGACGAACTCGGAATCGGAAGACCAAGCACTTACGCATCGATAATTTCAACTTTATTCGACAGGAAGTATGCGGAAAAAGCTGAAAAGGCGCTGAAACCTACAGAATTAGGTTTTACGGTAAATCGAGTGCTGACTGATCGTTTTCCGGCTGTGTTCAACATCGATTTTACCGCTCAGATGGAGGATGATCTTGACAGAATCGAAACGGGCGCGGAATGGCTTTCGGTGGTCAATAATTTTTACCAGCCGTTTAGCGAAGCGTTAAAGACAGCCGAAGCAAATTACCCTCAGTTGAAAAAGGATCTCGTTTTTCAGCCGGTAGGCAAGAAATGTCCTGAATGCGGCGAGGAATTAATATATCGCTGGAGTAAAAATGGTAGATTCATTTCCTGCTCCGCTTTCCCGAAGTGCAAATACGCTGAGAGTTTGGGGGATGAAAAACCGGTTGAAGTAGAACAGGAATGTCCTAAGTGCGGCGCTAAAATGGTTGTCAGATCGGGTCGATTCGGCCGTTTTTTAGGTTGCAGCCAATATCCGAAATGCAAAGGCATTCTACCTTTGACAACCGGTCATAAATGTCCGGTTGAAGGCTGTTCCGGCGAGATAACCGAGAAGAAGTCAAAAAAAGGCAGACCCTTTTACGGTTGTACAAAATACCCCGATTGTAAATTCGTTTCATGGGATGAGCCGCAGAACCGTAAATGTCCCGAGTGTAAAGCTCCTACAGTTTTTATCAAAAGAACCAAGAAAAATGGCGAAACAATATATTGCAGTCAATGTGACTGGAAGGAAACTAAATCGTCTTGAACCTCACAGTTCAAAAGTTTTTGGATGATTTAAAGAAAAACAAGCGTTACAGTTTACAGACACTACGAGCCTACACAACAGATCTAACATCTTTTAATGAACATATCCAATCGCGGAATAAATCTCTCGAAGATACGGATTTCCGCGATATTCGGGATTTTATATACGAACTTCACCGGCAAGGTCTTTCCGCAAAATCTATCGGCAGAAAATTAGCCGCCGTAAGAGGCTTTTATAAATATTTAAACCGAGTTGGAATAATTGAAACCGACCCTACCGAATCGGTAAATATTCCAAAGGCAACTCGCGAACTTCCCTTGCCGCTGTCGGTAAAAGAAATTGAAAGCGCTGCGGATAAAACCGATTTAACGGCGTTAGAAATCAGAGACTTATCAATGCTCGAAATGCTCTATGGAACTGGAATGCGGGTTTCGGAGTTAGAAAATATAGATATTGATTCTATACATGGAGACTTCATAAAAGTCACCGGAAAAGGATCAAAACAGCGTTCTATCCCTTTGACCAGGCACACACAAAAGGCGTTGAAGGAATACTTGAAAATAAGACCTCAACTGGTTAGTCAGAGCAAACCGACAAAAGCGCTTTACCTTAGCGTCAGGGGCGAGCGGTTGACTACGCGCGACATTTCCCGCCGCATTAGAAAAATATTGTCTTCAGCAGCCGAAAGGTCGAAACTTAATCCGCATTTGCTGCGACATTCCTATGCAACCCATTTAATCGAAGGAGGAACCGACATAAGAGTTGTTCAGGAGCTACTGGGACATGCCAGTTTAAATACAACACAAATCTATACGCATGTGGGCATAGAGAGATTGGTGAAAGTTTACAATCAGGCTCACCCGCGTGCAGAAAAAGAAACGGAGTGAACCATGAAAATCACATTTTCAGCCCGGCATTTCGACGCTACCGAGAAACTGCAGAATTTTGCTAAAAAAGAGGTCGATGGATTAGGAAAATATGCTGATAATATCAAGCATAGCGAGATAATCCTCGAACAAAATGACAACTTGAAATCTGCAGATATCAGATTAAATGCATTTGGTTCGAGTTTTATCAGTAAAGTGGAGGGAGACGATTTCTATAAAGTTATCCCGAAATGTGTCGAGAAGATCAGAAAACAACTGAAAGCCAAGAAATCCAAGGTCCTAAGCCGGGCCTAGTTGAGGGGTAAATATTTGGATCGAATGGAAAACACGCATATAACCTCAAGGCAGTTAGTCAAGGACAACACGCGATCCCTCAGACTACGGATCGTTGCCGGAAACGCCGGTTTGGACAGTCTTATCGGTGGAATTGAGTTACACCGTCCAGGCTTGGTTTTAACCGGATTTGTCAAAGGTTTTCCCGAAGATCGAGTGCAGCTTTTCGGTGATACCGAATCCTTTTTTTTAAAACAGCTATCGCCGGAAAAACAGAAAGAGGCTTTGACCAGGCTTTTTACGCTCAAGATTCCATGTGTAATAGTTACTTCGCGCAATCGAATTTTACCGATCATGAAACAGTTAGCCGAGAAGTACAGCATACCTGTGATAACCTCAAGCAGACCTTCAAGCGATGTTGCATTTTTGTTTACGAATTATCTGAATCAGCATTTTACGCCCACAGAATCTATTCACGGTACGTTAGTCGATGTTTACGGTACGGGATTGCTGTTCATTGGACGCGCCGCAATCGGTAAAAGCGAAATAGCGCTTGATCTGGTTGAAAGAGGACATCGACTGGTTGCCGACGATATTGTAAATCTGACCTTAAAGCCTCCCGATGTTCTAACCGGCAGCAGTCCGGAGATGCTGAAGCACTTGATAGAAATCAGAGGCGTCGGCATTATCAATGTGAAAGATGTGTTCGGGGTTCGAGCGATAAGGCTGCAGAAGCGCATTGAAACCGTAGTCAAACTCGAAGAGTGGGACAACCGAGAAGATTATGAACGTCTCGGACTCGATGAGCAGTCAGCCGAGTATTTGGGAATCAAAATCCCGCTGATCAGGCTGCCAATCTTCCCCGGGAAGAATATTACGGTCATAGCTGAAACGATCGCTTTAAATCTTCATCTTAAGGTCTATGGCGTCCACACTGCGCGCGATCTTCATAAGAAACTCTTAAAGAACCTTAAACAGAAAAAGAAGATCGCTGATTATCTCAAGTACGACCGAGAATAGAGATTTCTGCATCGATTGCTGATTGATTGTCAAAGTTTCATTCTCACGCTGTTGGATGGAAATGAATGAATATTTAGATTATTTTTCGGGGATGAAGCTTCAAAATGCGAGCGCTGCTCGCAGTCTTTTTCTCCAAGCAGCGCATCCTGTTTTTCGAATAGTCTTTTTAAAGACGACTATTTGCTTTGCTTTCTACCGGTAGTTGCAGTGAATGAAATATCGATCTCAATTTCATTTGAAAGTTTCATAATTAGAAATTGAGGGCGTTCGATATTGTAATCGTCGAGATTAAGCTTAAATCCGCCGTTAAAGTTAAACATGTCGCCGGGATAGCCCATTTCAGCCAGATTGGAATCTTCTTTGAAATAACTTGCTTTACCGGTTACTTCGATCTCACGGGTTACTCCGTGAAGAGTGAGCTTTCCTGAAAAAGTTACATCCACTTTCTCGCCGGGTTTGATTTTCTTGGCGTCGGAATTTACTTCGCCTTCCATTTCAAATTCGGTGAAGGGATATTTTTTAGTGTGCAAATACTCTTCGTTTCGCATGTGTTCGTTTCGTTTTTCGATTCCGGTATCAAGCGTCCTTAAATCCACTTTAACGCTTGTTGCAGCGGGATTCTCCAAGTTCTCAGGATCGAAAGTCACAGCGCCTGTAACCTGGTGAGTCGTGCCAATTACATTTTCAATCGGAGCTTCCGAAGTAAATTCGACAACGTTTCTGCCGCCGGGATCGTCGATTACAAAAGTTTTCGGAGAGGCTAACGCAGCAGTTCCGATTAAATACATTAACGCAAATGCAAAATGCAGTATTTTCATTTGTTCTCCTTTTGGTTGTATATAACTAAAGTTACGATTTTTCCTTTTACTATTATACGTACTTTTTTATTTTATATTTGTTTTAAAACGGAGCCATAGAACCTTGGAATCGTTAGGAAGACTTCAAAAAAGACTGAAAGCGGCGCGGGGTGAAATTCCCAGTGATCTGTACTTAACAAATGGATATTTGATCGATGTTTATTCGGGAATCGTTACTGAAAAAAACATTGCGATCTATGATGGAATTATTGTTGGCGCCGGTGAGTACAGCGCCGTCAAAACCATCGATCTAAATGGAATGTACATCTCTCCCGGTTTTATTGAATCGCATATACACATTGAAAGCAGCAAATTGATTCCATCGAAATTTGCCGAAGTTGCAATCAAACACGGGACAACCTGCGTGATAGCCGATCCGCATGAAATTGCGAATGTATTGGGAATCGAAGGAATTGAATTCATGATCCAAAGCGCGTCGGAATCAAGTATCGATATTTTTTTCATGCTGCCTTCCTGTGTTCCTGCAACAAATATGGAGACTTCGGGAGCGAACCTAAACGCTGAAAATCTGGAATGCCTGTTACAGAATCCAATGATCCTGGGAATCGGGGAATTAATGAATTTTCCGGGAGCGTATTTGGGCGATGAGAGCACACTCAGGAAATCTCTTTTGGGCCAAAACAGCATGGTCGATGGACATGCTCCCGGTTTAACCGGTAAAAACCTTAATGCTTATTTACTGGCTGGACCTAAAACCGATCATGAATGCAGCGATATCGAGGAAGCGGCTGAAAAACTGTCCAAAGGAATGTATATACAAATACGGGAAGGCAGCACGGCAAAAAATCTCGATTCGTTGGCGCAATTAATCGATGAAAAAAATGAGAGGCGTATTCTGCTCGTTTCCGATGATCGCAGCGCAGGCGATTTGATCGAGTATGGTCATTTGGATTATACGGTTAGGTTATTAGTAGATCTTGGCGTCGATCCGGTATCTGCAATCAGGATGGTGACCTTAAATCCAGCGGAAGCCTATGGTTTAAGAGACAGAGGCGGTATATTTCCCGGTGCGAGAGCGGATTTTGTAGTTCTTGAAGATTTGGATGATTTTCAGGTTAAAGCTGTTTACAAAGATGGAAAACAGGTAGTTAAGAATGGAAAGAACCTGGAAAAAAAGAACCATAAATCAAATCTCCCTGAACATACCGTTAAAATATCTTCGATCGAGATCGATCAGCTGCGCATAATAGATAAGCAAAAACCGGTCCGAATTATCGATATTATACCCGATCAAATCGTGACCGGACAGTTTGTCGATACCCTGTCATCGCGAGACGGATTCCTTCAGTGCGATCCGGCAAAGGATATTTTGAAAATCTGCGTGATCGAAAGACATACAGGCAAAGCGGGCCTGTGCGCGGGTTTTGTGAGAGGGCTTGGGATAACCGGCGGCGCGATTGCATCGACAGTTGCGCATGATTCGCACAACGTTATCGCTGCGGGCGATAATGATGAATCGATTCTAACGGCGATTCAGGGCGTTCAGAAAATCGATGGCGGACAGGTTGTCGTTTCAGGCAAAAAAGTGATCGCCGAACTGCCATTGCCGGTTGCCGGCTTGATGAGCGATAAGAATGGGCCTGAAGTTGCTAAAAGCGAAAGAAAACTGCTGAACGCAGCTAAAAAACTCAAATGTGCGCCGGAAGATCCTTTTATGGCTCTGAGTTTCTTAGCTTTGCCGGTAATACCTTCGTTGAAAATTACAGATAAAGGCTTGGTCGATGTCAATAAGTTTGAGGTCGTGTCATTATTCGTGGACTAAGAAGTATATACAGCAGTTTTGGATATGGTTTCATTGCATCAGATTTTTCGTTTCTATATATTTGTTAAAATGTTTTAAACAATTTAAAGGGGAGTAAACGTGTTTAAGGGTTTAATGGCCGGTGTTTCCGGTGTTAGAGGCATAATTGGCGAAGGGATGACTCCCGAAGTAGCGATGTTGTGGTCGGGAGCTATGGGCACCTATCTTAAAGGCGGGAAAATAGTCGTAGGGCGAGATTCCAGACCTACCGGCGAGATGCTGGCGCTGGCGGTAAAATCCGGATTGTGTTCCGCCGGCTGCGATGTTGAGGACATCGGAATAGTTCCAACGCCGACAGCGGCGCTTTCGGTAAAAAAGCGCGGCGCGGCGGGCGGCGTTATTATCACTGCCAGTCATAATCCGCAGGAGTGGAACGCTTTGAAGTTTGTGCGACCTGACGGCAGAATGCTCACAGCTCAGGAATTCAACCATCTAAATAGAATCGTTGCCGATGGACCGTTGCGAAGTGTGAGCTGGGATAAAATAGGAATTTTGCGTGAGTGGAATGACGCCGGAATTATGCATATAGGCGAAATTACCGGAATCGGACTGCTCGATTTAGGCAAGATTAAAAGTAAAAAATTCAAAGTTGCGATCGACTGCGTTAGAGGCGCCGGCGGAACGGTTTATCCGGATTTACTGGAGACTCTCGGCTGCGAAGTAGTTCCTCTGTATGTTGAACCAACGGGACTTTTCCCGCATGTGCCGGAACCGATGCCTGAAAATCTGGTGGAGTTAGGCAAAAAAGTCGTTGAAGAGAAATGCGCGATTGGGTTCGCCGTCGATCCCGATGGCGACCGTTTGGCGATAGTTAATGAAAAAGGACAGCCGATTGGCGAAGAGTTAACGCTTGCATTGGCAGTTAAGACTGTTTTAGCTTCGAAGCGGGGTCCTGTTGTCGTTAATAGTCTAACGTCGCAAGTTGTTGAGGATGTTGCCGCTGAGTTTAACGTTGAGGTGCACAGAACCCGGGTTGGCGAAGCGAATGTTTCGGCAAGAATGATCGAATTGGATGCGATAATCGGAGGCGAGGGCAACGGCGGCGTAATATTTCCGGAACTTCACTATGTTCGAGACGCCGGCGTAGGCATGGCTCTGATTCTGAACCTGTTGGCGTCGTCGAAAAAGAAAATCAGTGAAATTGTCGCGACCTTGCCGGAATACAAAATGATCAAAACTAAAATTCCCGTCGGTTCAAATGATCCAGCAGAGATAATCGAGCGTCTTTCCGTAATGTACGAACATGATCAGGTATCCCGCATCGACGGCGTTAGAGTCGTTTATGAAGATGGATGGGTCCAATCCAGACCGTCGAATACAGAACCGATTCTAAGAGTATTTTCCGAATCGACAGATCAGGAGCGAGCGCAAAATCTGATCGATGAAATGCTGGGCAGGATCAATAAGATAACCAAAGAGATTGAGTGAGAAGATTTTACTGCAAGTCATAAAAGTCGCAGACGCATGGTTTCAGTAAAAGCGGGCGTTAACCTGTTTATCTTGCAAGCTTGCAGACGGGGGCGTCTGCAAGCTCATACTACTATGTGCATTAAATAGTGTATATACTCCTTTAGGCGCATAAACCAGAACTCGTTCCCACGCTCCCGCGTGGGAATGCATAACCAGAACTCGTTCCCACGCTCCCGCGTGGGAATGCATATCGACCTCATATTGTTA
>CAZWOY010000069.1:0-13002 GCA_964635255.1 uncultured bacterium | reverse complement strand
TAGTTATGTCATGAAAATTGGGCAAAATCGCGAAATTTGTGTCAAACGCCCGTTAGAAACCTCGATTCGATTGCGAATTTAGCCATAAAAATCGTAAATTGAAGTTTGTCTATTTTCAGACCTCAAGGCGCAAGCTGGTTTGAATCATAGATTTTTTAATTTGTCGATTATTTCCTTAATTCGGGAGTTTTTTAATGCTAAAGGCGAGTCTGTCATTAGTTTTAGTATTTGTTTTACTGTTCGCTTTCCAAGCGAACGCTGATGAAAAAGTCAACGCCGACGCTCCGCCGCCGGAACTGTCGCTCGATCCCGCCGCAGTCGAATCGGAGCTGTTTACCGGCGAATTGGGCAATCATGTTGTCACGCTGCTAAACGAAGGCGGGGAAGAGGTCGAATTTTCTATCGAACATGCGGTTATCGAAGATCCGAGAATGGATATTCGCAACCATAGAAACTATATACTCCAGCCCGATGATATTAATCTCGACAGGAAAATGTACGCCGTCTTCCAGGACGGGGGCGCGTGGGGTTGGATGGACGACGGAATGATGCGGAATATTGCCGAGCCGCTGCCGCTGGACGAGACCGGCGAAGGCTATCATACCTACAGAAACGCCAACGACTGGGATCAAGTCGATTTCAGCCGCTACGACGCTGTCATCGTCGCCGCCGGCAATCAATCGGGCAATTTTCACAATCGCTATCGCGCCAACTACGACCGATTCTGCGAGTACATCGCGAACGGAGGCGCGGCTTATTTCGAAATGGGAAACCCCGACTGCCCCGTGCATTGTCCCGGCGATATTGTCAACAACGGCGAAGGAGAATCGCAGAACGGGCAGATGGTTGTCAGCCCCAATCCACGCTCAGGGAACTACAGCCGGTTCGCGCAGATCTGCAATATTTCCCAAGACGGTTTCTGGCGCAGCGGGCATATCATCCACGGCGGAAACTTTGCCCAATCTTGGTTTCAGATAGATCAATTCGAAGATAACGAAGACATTTCATGGTTTGAACTTATCGCCACACATCAGAATAACGAAGAACGCCCGGCGGCTATAGCCTATCGCTACGGAAACGGCGCAGTCCTGACAACCGCCGCGCCAACGGGCGCTCCCTGGGTTCACCACCGGCAGGAGGGACGCTGGGGATCTATCGGCAAAGAAATCCTCTATTACCTGTCCGAACTGGCTTGTCCGGTTTATTTCAACTGCGAGCCCGTCGAAGGAACCGTGGAACCCGACCGGGAAGCGGAGATCGATTTGACGCTCGACGCGACGGAACTGCCCGCAGGAGATTATGAATTCGATCTGCATATCTACACGAACGACGAAGCGGACGATCATCTGGTCTGCAACGTCTTGCTTATCGTCGAAGAAGCGCCGGATATCTTCGCTTACTGGGACGACGATTTGGGCTTCCCTGAGTCGGTCGATTTTAACTCCGCATACGAGCCGATCTACGCAGGCGTGCCTTATGAACTGAGTTTCCGCATCCTCAACCGCGGCAGCGAAACGTTGATAATCGATAACATTATATCGGACGATGAAGCTTTTACCACCGATTTTGAGGATGAACTGACGCTGGATATCGGCGAGACGCTGGACATTGGAATCATTTTTGAAATTGGCATAGGCGATCAGGACGAATATATAGGGCAGTTGATCATTGAGTCGAACGATCCCGATGAGGATGAATACGAGATAAACCTGCGCGCCGAAGCTATCGGAACTCCGCTGATCGAGGTCGATCCGCTCGAAATCGAGGAAGAATTGATTATCGGCGAGGAACTCGAACGGGAGATTCTCATCATAAATCAGGGCGAGAACACGCTGGTCTGGGAGGCGGATATAGAAATCCTGGAAGAACCGGAACGGGACGTTGGAGCGTCCGGATTATCGAGAAGCGTCAGAGAAGCTCGCGACCCCGCCGGAGAATTCGACGCAATCGATAGGCGGAGCGAAATCCCATCCGACAATCCCCATTGGCGCAGCGGCGCTGATGAAATCTTAAATGAAGACCTGGCTGCCGAGCCGGATCGAAGGCGCGACCCAGATCCCCCCGTTCGGGACAATCCCGAATCGAGGTTTGCGCTGATTACGGCGGCAAATCCGTGGGATTACAATCTAGAGAGCATTTTTCGGCGCGTAAACGGACTGAACTACGCCCGCTATCACCACTGGGGGCAGGATATACCCCTGGACGAATTCGACGCAATCTGGGTCGGGAACTACAACAGCGACGGCTGGGTCAACCAATACAATCAAAATGTCGCCCGCATCGAAGAATGGGTCGATGACGGTGGAATCTACTACATGTGTTCGGGAACTAATAATTTTGGAGCGATCCCTACCCATCCTGGAGACCTGCGGCCTATAAACGGCGGAAGATCAGACTACGGCTATGTTGTTGTTACACCGGAAGAATGCTATTTGTTCGAGCTGTTGCGCTGGAACCGCGGCACGCGCTTAACCGGAAATTATTTCAATCATACTTATTACCATGAGCAGCATTTGCAAAATATTCAAAACAGCGATGAGTATCAAGTATTAGTGCGCGCCGGCAGCATGAATGGCGTTCCGGCAATTGCAAGATACGATTACGGCCGGGGGCAATGCATCGTATCCGGAACCACGGACGGCTTTCTGCACAGGCATGGCTATCCCTGGGGCTACGCAGGCGAAGAATTGATCCTCTACATGGATTTTCTCAGCCAGTTCACCGGCTGGCTTGACCTTGATCCCGACGACGGCGAAATCGAACCGGGAGAAGACGAAGACGCTATCCTGACCCTGGATGCCTCGGACTTGACTGCAGGTCATTACAGCGCCGCCATTACCGTCGATTCCAACGATCCGATCGATCCGCAGATTATCATCGACGTGCAGATGGACGTTGTTGGAATGCCGGATATGGAGGTTGCCTGGGGTGAAAACTTCGGCTATCCCGATGAAATCGACTGGAACGGCGGCTACGATCCGCTGTTTACCAACGGCTCTTACGAAGCGGTTCTCCAGATTGCCAATCATGGTTCGGCGGATTTGGTCATCGACGATATTTCCTGTGCGAACGAAATGTTTGTCATCGATTTTGAGAATGAATTGATTGTGCCTATCGAACAATCGAGACCGGTCGGAATTACATTCGAAGCGGGCGAGGACGACAACGGCGAACATGAAGGTCTGCTGTTTATTCATTCGAATGACCGGGAGGATGAAGAGTTTGGCGTTATGCTGCAGGCGACGGCGACGCTGCCGCCGGTGATCTCCGTCGATCCGATGGAAGTCGAATCGGAACTGGTCATCGGCGAGAACGATGAGCAGATTCTAACGATCTTCAACGACGGCGAGGAAGCGACGCTGATCTGGGATTCCGATATTGAAATCATCGCCGAACCCGATCGCGACGCTCCGGTTAGAACCGTTAGAAAAGCCTCCCGCAACCGGAAGCCGGGACCGGCGCGAGACGTCGATTTGGGCGGTAAATTGTTCGCCGTCTTTCAGGATAATTCGACCTGGGGGTGGCTCCCAGATGGAATGATGAACCGTTCAGCGCGGCTGCGGCAGTTGGAAAACGATCATATAGGAGAAGGCTACCACTGGTTTCGCAGCTATAACGACTGGAACAACGTCGATTTCAGCGCTTACGACGCCATAGTCGTCGCCGCCAACCGTCAATCCGGCAATTTCAACAACGCATACCGGGCGAATATCGAACGGTTTAGCGAGTACATCGCGGACGGCGGCGCAGCCTATTTTGAGACTGCGGATTACAATTCGCCGATTCACAGCCCCGGCGATATCGTAAACAATGGCTCAGGCAGCAGCAGCAATGGCACATTAGCCGTCAGTCCCGACCCGAATCACCGGAACTACAGCCTGTTCGCCGCAATCTGCCATGAGTCCCAGCCCAATTACTGGAACATCGGCGAACGCATCGAGGGCGGTTCCTGGCTGCATTCATGGTATGATTTAGGTCAATTCAATCAGAAACTAAACGACGGCGCATTAGAATGGTATCAGGTTATCGCAACTCAGGAGGGCAATAACCGCGCGGGAGCGGTCGCTTATGGCTACGGTTTCGGAACGGCGCTGACCGTAGGACATCCTGTCGGACACTGCTGGTTTAACTACAATGGGCAAGGCATGTGGGGATCCATCGGCGCGGAGATTCTCTATTACCTATGCGAAATGAGCGGCGCTAGCTGGCTGTCCTACGAACCGCGCAACGGAGAAGTCGAACCGGGAGGAGAAGCGGAAATCACGATTAATATCGGTTCCGAAAGACTTGTCGAAGGCGAATATGAAGCGAATTTTATCTTCACCTCCAACGATCCCGAAACCCCGCAGATCGAAGTCCCGGTCTTTCTGACGGCAATCGGCTATCCCGAACTGGGCGTGAGCTGGGATCAAAATCTCGGCTACCCCGACGTCTTCGACTGGAATCGTCGATTCGATCCGCTCTATACCGGCGAACGGTTCGAGGCCGGCGTCAATCTCAGGAATATGGGACATTCCGAATTGACGATCGACGATATCACGTCGGACAATGAGCGTTTTACGACCAATTTCGAGGAAGAATTCTCGCTGCAAATCGGCGAATCCCGGGATATAACGGTCGCCTTTGAAACAGACGCGGACGATCCCGGCGATTTCGAAAACGTGATAAACATCGTCTGGAATAATCCTGAAGAGGAAGATTTCGAGCTGTGGATGAACGCAGTCGCCATAACGCCGCCGGAAGGATGGGTCGATCCGGACGAGATTGAAGTTGAATTGGCGATAGGCGAGTCGGAGGAGCGGATATTAACCGTATCGAACGATGGAATGGATAACCTGAACTGGGACAGCCGCCTGGAGGTTCTGGCTGAACCGGGACGGGATCGCAGATTGCGCCGTTCGGTAAGAGCTGCGGCGATGGAAGAACCAGCTCCGGCTCCGAATCCTGAAAATATCCCTTCCTCGCACAACCGGAATTGGATTAATCCGCCCTCGGTTCCTGAAACCGATTTCAATCCGCCGAACCGTCCGGTCAGAGGTCCCCGCCGCGACCAGCCGGAATCGAGGTTCGCGCTGTTTCAGGAGCTAAATCCCTGGGACGGGAATATCGAATATTATTGTTTCCGTCCCGTCAACGGCTTGGATTACCGGCGGTTTAACCGGAACAGCTTTGGGAACCTGCCTCTTGACGAGTACGACGTCGTCTGGGTCGTCCACAGCAACCATGATGACAATTTCAACCGCGCCTGGAACGACAACCGCGCCCGGTTCGAACAGTGGGTCGATCGAGGCGGCGTCTATTTCGCCGGCACAGGCACGAACAACTACAATGTAACCCCGATTCATCCCGGAGGCTTAGGCTACACAAGAGGCGGAACCAGCAACGGCAGAGTGCAGGTTCAAGGGCAAAACCCCGATGCGGACGCCTACAATTATTTAGCCGATTTAATGGATTGGCGAGTTAACACACAGATCCAAGGAAGCTCGCTGTTTCATTGTCATTATCGGCGGGATCACATTGAAAATATCGAAAACTCCGACTACTGGCAGGAAATTGTGCGGCTTGACGGCGGAGCCGGCCAGCCGGGGGTGGCGCTTTACCGCTACGGCAGAGGCTGGTGCCTCGTCGCCGGCACGACTGAAGGACATCAGCACAGATACTGGAACCAACGCCCTCACTGGGGAGCGGCGGGTCCCTCTATAATCCACTATCTTGATTTCCTGGCAAATAACGTCGACGTCTGGCTGGACTGGGAGCCGCAGGAGGGCGAAGTCGAAGGCGACTCGGAAATGGAGACAACTTTAACTTTCAATGCCGAAGGCGTTTTAGCCGGCGATTACGAGGCAAATTTCATCGTCGAATCGAACGATCCGGATAATCCAGAAAGCGTCGTTTCGATTTTTATGAGCGTTTCCGGCGAGTCGGAGGTAGAGGCTGCCTGGGATGAAGATTATGGATTCCCTGACGTCATCGACTGGAACCGGGCTTATGAAGAACTGTTTACCGTCGTCCCGTATGACATTCCTATTACTATCGCCAACAGCGGCACGGATCTGCTGGTCATCGACGAGATAGTCTCAGGTCACGAATATTTCACCGTCGATCTCGAATTTCCGATCGAACTGGAAATCGACGAATCGATTGAGATTCCGATTACGTTCCACTCAGCCCCGGACGACGCCGGCGAATTTGAAACGGATTTGACGATCGTTTCCAACGATCCCGGCGACGAGCGGATCGACGTCCCGCTTCACGCCGCCGCAGAACTGCCGCCCGTGATCGCAGTCGATCCCGAAGCCATCTTTATCGACGCTGAAGACGGAGAAGAGCAAGAGACCTTTATCACTGTTCATAACGAAGGCGAAGCTCGATTAAGGTTTGACGTCGAACGGCGCATCGGCGAGAATCTCAACTGGCTGGCTTTCGAACCGGACGTCGGGGTAATCCGCGGCGGGAGCCGGTTGGACATATTCCTTGCCATTAACGCCCGCGATTATGAAGGCGGGCTTTATGAAGCGAGTTTGGTCATTACTTCCAACGATCCGGTCGATCCCGAGATTATTATTCTGGTTTCGCTCGACGTCCCGGGTACGCCTGAATTCGAGATTTCATGGAGCGAACAAGCCGGATATCCCGATGTTATGGACTGGAACGCTGCATTTAACGAACTGTTCACCGGCGGCGGCTATCCCATCGAGGTTCGGATTTCCAATCCCGGCAATGATATACTTGAAATCAACATCTTCAGCGAGGAAGAGGAATTCAGATTCGATCCGAACGAATTCGAAGTCGCGCGCGGCGGAACGGAAACGGTCGAGTTCATATTGGACGCGGAGCGCAACGGAATTCATGAAGGACAGATCATCGTTCAAACCAACGATCCCGAGGTTCAGGAATTCGAGGTCGAAGCCAGAGGCGAAACCGATTCGGGACCGCATATCGAAATCGACCCGAATGAAATTAACCTCGACCTGTTCGAGGGGCAGATGGAAGAAATCGCCATAACGGTCTCCAATACCGGCGAAGCGCCTCTCGATTGGTGGGTCGAAACCCAGGCGCTTGGCGAGATGCGGCGGAACCGGCAAATCGGACCCAGGCGCGACCATGCCGGCTTGAGCGGAAAGTTGTTCGCCGTCTTTCAGGACGCCGCGCCCTGGGGCTGGACCGACGAGTGGATGATGAATCCTGTGCTGGACAGGCTCCCGCCTAATAGGACCGGCGAGGGTTTCCACTCGTACCGGCAAGCCGGAGACTGGGACGCGGTCGATTTCACAATTTATGACGGGATAGTCGTCGCAGCCGGCAGGCAGAGCGATAATTTCGCCCAACGCTACAACGCGAACTACGAACGCTTCTGCGAGTACATCGCCGGCGGCGGCGGAGCGTATTTTGAGACCGGCGAGCCCAACTCCCCCCTTCGCAGTCCCGGCGGCGTGGTCAACAACGGAGAAGGAGCTTCGCGAAACGGACGGATCACAGCCGGCGTTAATCCGGAAGACGACAACTACAGCCGGTTTGCAAAGATCTGCAACGATGAACTGGGCGGCGATTTATTCGTCGAAGGGCATTTCATCGAGGGCGGTAATTGGGCGTATTCATGGTACCAGATGGATCAGTTCGAAAACAACGAATCTATTTCATGGTTTCAAACCATCGCGGTTCATGAAAACACGGACAGAACCGGAGCCGTAGCCTACGGATACGGCGAAGGCGGCGTCCTCGCCGCCGGAGTCCTGCCGGGGCATAACTGGCAGAACGCCCGCCAGCCGGGGCAATGGGGATCGATTGCCGCCGAAATCCTACGCTATCTCTCCGAATTCAAACAGCCGCAATGGATAATGGTCGATCCGGTTTCCGGCGTCCTCAGACCGGATTCGGAACAGGAAACGACGGTTTCGATATATTCAAGCGGTCTGGAGGGCGGAATATATGAGGCGGACGTCAAATTCTACAGCAACGATCCGGTCGAGTTTATCGACGCCGCCGACGTTATCGCGCTTTTAACGGTCGAAGTGACGCCGCAGGGACGCATCAGAGTCGAACCGGGAGGACCGGAAAACGATAATCCCGTCATCGATTTCAGCCAAATCTATCTTGGATTCCCGGAAATAGCCGCAGCCGAACTGCGAAACATCGGCACGGACGTCCTGCGCATCGAAGAGATCGCAAGCGATAACCGGGCGTTCTCGATCCGAAACAATCCCCGACTGCCGCTCGATTTGGAAGCCGGCGAGCGCATCGAACTCGAATTCCAATTCGATCCCGAACAGCCCGGCGAAAATCAGGACGGATCGATCACCTTCACGACCAGCGATAGATGTTGGGAAGGCGGTTATGCCGTTTCACTGACCGGCGGCGCGATCATTCCGCCTGAAATCGAAGTGCGTCCCCGCGCGATTCAGGCTGTGATCGAGCCTGAAAGCGTTCAGGAATCGGAAATGACCATCGCAAACCATGGCGGCAGCCGGTTGGACTTTACATTGGATTTTGCCTATGTTGAGGAAGAAGCGCGCCGGGATGGGGCTCTCCGCGCTGTCCGCCAGGCGGACAAACCCCGCGGACCGGTTCGGGACAATCTTGGACAGGTGTTGGATCAGTTTAACTGGAACAGAGCTAACGCCAATCAACATAAAGCCGGCATAGCCTGGGATCCCGACCATAACTGGATGTGGCTGACCACTTACAGCCCCAACTGGATCACCGCCGTCGATCCGGCAAACGACTATCGGGAAGCGGTTCAATCCTTCCAGCCGAATCATAACCCAATGGGCGCCGCGTGGCTCGGCGACGCGTTGTTCACCGTCCCCTGGTCGAACGGCTATCTGGCTCGGTACGACGCGGAGGGCCGATTTACCGGCAACTGGGGAACGCCGCGCAGACCGGCCGCCGTCGCCTGCAGCCGGGATAACGGCTGGATTATCATTATGTGCGACGAAGATTGGCGGATTCGGTTTTTAGAGATCGATGAGAACAACAATGGCTTGCGCGAAGTCTTCTCCATTCCGTACGACCGCAATCGCTTCGACGCCGAATACAGCCGCAGCCTATGCTGGATCGACGATCACGACGACGGCAATTTGTGGCTGAACACTCCGGCGGACGTTTGGCAGGTCGAGGTCGATATCGAAAACCGGCGCTTAGGTGAAATCCGCCAGCATTTCGAATGGCCGGGCCGATACGAATGGGACGGCGTTGGACACGACGGACGGAATCTCTGGTTAGGCTCCTATTCGCTGAATCATTACTTAGTGGTCGAGGACAATATCGTCGAGGATCTGCTCTTCGACTTCGAACCGGCTTCGGGATCGCTGCAGCCGGATGAATCGACAGCCATTGCGCTGACTTTCGATTCCAACGAGTACGACGAGGGCGAGTACCAAGGAATTTTAACCGTCGATTCCAACGATCCGGCTAATCCGGAGATCGAAGCGCCGGTAGTTATTTCGGTCGGCGTTCCGCCCGATCTCGCCCATTTCGACGATTTCGAAGAAACGGACCTGATGCATACGCTGAACGTCGCCGGATTGGAGCATGGAGGCGAAGGAGCGCCGGCGGGCTGGGAAATCGGAGTCTTTACGACCTACGGAGTTTTAGCCGGAGCCGCAGTCTGGAATGGCGATGACGCGGAACTGCTCGCTTACGGCGTTCCCGAAGGGAGAGACGCGTTCAGGGAAGACGGCAGATTCGTCTTTCGCGCCTGGGATAACGTGAACGGCGTCGAATACTTCACAGACGTCGAATTTATCGGCGGCGACCGGACTTGGCGCGACGGCGGCGAGTCGGAAATAGCGCTGACCGCGCTGCCGACGCGAACTTTGTCGGTGGAACTGGTCGAAGGCTGGAACATTATCTCAACCAACGTCGATCCTCTCGATCTGTACGGCGATATGGGATTCGACCGGGGACCGGACGAACAGCTTATGGTTGGACAGCTTTTAACCGGCGGCGATCAGAGACCGCTGCTGATGCTCAAGGACGACGAGGGCGCATTTTTCATCCCCAATTTCGGCTTCAGCAATATTCCCTATTGGAATCTAACCAAAGGCTACCTGGCAAAGGTGTCGCGAGACGCGGAGATATCCTGGACGGGGCGGGCGATACCGGCGGATACGGATATTCCGATGGTCGAAGGCTGGAATACGATCGCCTATTTCCCAACTTATCGATTGGACGCTTCTATGCCTGATTTTTATGTCTTGTCGCCGATTATCGATCATGTGTTGATCGCTAAAGACGCCTTCGGATTTTTCCTGAACACGACTTTCCGGTTCTCCAATATGCCGCCCTGGCGGGAAGGGCAGGGCTATCAGGTGAAAATCGACGAACGGCTGGTCTTCAATTATCCACAGCGGCGGGACGATGAAGCGGCGGCTTATCCCAAAGCTCCAATTCCCGCTGAGTCGAAATCCTACCGCACCGCAGCGAACATGAGCGTGCTGGTTCAAGCGATCGCTGCGCCGGAAAACGTCGAAGGCTTTGAAATTATAGCGCTCCGCCGGTCGGGCGAAATTGCCGGATCGGGAACGATTGAAAACGGCAGATGCGGCGTCGCCGTCTGGGGAGACGACCCGGCGACGGAAGCGATCGATGGATTGACCGCGAACGAAGCCTTCGAGCTGAAACTGTGGAATCCTGCGGTTGATCGTCGAATCGATTTGACGATCGCGTCGATAGAAGCCGGCGGGGGATTAGTTTACGAAACCGACGAATTCACGGCGGTAAACGCAACGGTCGAGCCCCGCGTCCCAGAAACCTGCTTCATGACCCCCGCTTTCCCGAATCCCTTCAACGCCTCGACCCGGTTCAGCTTCGGACTGCCGGAAAAAGGCAAAGTTAAAATCGCCGTTTACGATATTTCCGGCAGGGAAGCCGCCGTCCTGCGCCACGAGACCTTAGAACCCGGAAAACATGCGATAGAATGGAATAACCCGGAGTTCACCAACGGCGTGTATCTGATAAAGATGCAAGCGGGCGAATTCGAAGCGGTTCAGAAGGTCGTATTGATGAAATAGCGTCTGGAGCAAACACCGCCGGAGTACAAGCTTCAGCGTGATAAATCCATCGTTGGAGTACACGCTTCAGCGTGATAATCCTATCGTTGGAGTACACGCTTCAGCGTGATGAACCCTTCGTTGGAGTACACGCTTCAGCGTGATGAACCCATCGTTGGAGTACACGCTTCAGCGTGGAGAGCGCGCACGCTAAAGCGTGTACTCCAACGTCGTCAAATCACGAGAGACCCTCACAGAGCTTTCATCCCTCCCTTGCAATTCCATTCGTAGGCGCTTATCTTAATGAAAGTCAAGCGGTCGATCGATCTCTTGATTACGCATCGCTTAATCAAGGCTCTTTGAAATCTCTGAACCACCAAACTTATCCGCCTGCAAGCTTGATAGCTCCTGGCTGCAGTTTCCGGTAAAACCCCGATCAACCACACCGTGATTCCAAAACGCCCAGACGCCATGATACCCTTGATCCCTTGATACCTTGATCCCTTCTTGTTGTAGTTTGCGGTCAGATACCGGTCAGTTACACCCGGAGAGATATTTGAGACTCTCAATGTATAGTTGTGGTTTGCGGTCAGATACCGGTCAGTTACACCGGTCGTCGGCGAACGCACTGAAATCGGCGTGTTGTGGTTTGCGGTCAGATACCGGTCAGTTACACCGTAAACAGCATATGCCCCTCCGGCGTGTTGGTTGTGGTTTGCGGTCAGATACCGGTCAGTTACACCCGGCGACGACGCCGACGCGGATATGGCGGTTGTGGTTTGCGGTCAGATACCGGTCAGTTACACCAGAGGAAAATAAGTGCTTATGAGAGGCGCTGTTGTGGTTTGCGGTCAGATACCGGTCAGTTACACCGAGTTGCGATCCAGACCAGGGAGAGATGGAGTTGTGGTTTGCGGTCAGATACCGGTCAGTTACACCACATGAGGTTTCGCATGCCGCGGAGCAGATGTTGTGGTTTGCGGTCAGATACCGGTCAGTTACACCATGTGTTAGTTTATATATAAACGATTTAACGTTGTGGTTTGCGGTCAGATACCGGTCAGTTACACCGGCGATGTCGCCTATGCCAATCATTTTTTCGTTGTGGTTTGCGGTCAGATACCGGTCAGTTACACCAAGATTGAAATTAAGGGCAAAGCGGATTAAGTTGTGGTTTGCGGTCAGATACCGGTCAGTTACACCTGGGATCGCTCCTCTCGCGATCTGTTGACAGTTGTGGTTTGCGGTCAGATACCGGTCAGTTACACCCTGCCGTTATTGACAGGCGCTGAATAGTTAGTTGTGGTTTGCGGTCAGATACCGGTCAGTTACACCTTAAGAGCTCTGTAGTAGTAGACGGCAGCGTTGTGGTTTGCGGTCAGATACCGGTCAGTTACACCTATATACTTACAATCGATAGGATTAATGCTGTTGTGGTTTGCGGTCAGATACCGGTCAGTTACACCATCATATGATCTGCGCTTTGAGAATTATCCGTTGTGGTTTGCGGTCAGATACCGGTCAGTTACACCGATAACCTTGAAAAACGCATAGTCGATTGTGTTGTGGTTTGCGGTCAGATACCGGTCAGTTACACCATATCCGCCGTATTTTACGGTCATTACGGCGGATAACGCCGGGACAGGTCAAAAAAAACTGATCTGTCCCGGTTGTTTTTCGGTCTTTCGGCGCATTGTCCCAAAAAAAACCTCCATTCTCTCGAACTGTTTGTCGGTCAGCGTGATAATTCTGACTTCGCCGTCGCTCGGCAGCATCTGCCGGACCCGCCTGCGGTGCGCTTCCGCGTTTTCTTCGCTCGGACAGGCGCGAGCGTAAACGGAATACTGCAGCATCACGAACCCGTCCTGTTTTAAGCCTTTGCGAAACAGCGCGTAGGCTCGCCTCGCTTCTTTAGTATCGACCGGAAGGTCGAACATGGTTATGACCCACATGCTTCTGAATCCTCCGAAAGCCATTGGGATATCCCTTTTATTACTGTGTGCAATAAATA
>CAZWOY010000068.1:0-13049 GCA_964635255.1 uncultured bacterium | reverse complement strand
GCTCCAGCGTGGGAATGCATACTTAACTACACAAGGTCGATATGCATTCCCACGCTGGAGCGTGGGAACGAGTTAAACATCCCACCCTGTCCAGGCGCCATTCACTTCCACACTTTCACACTTCCACACTTTCGCACTTTCACACTTCCACACTTTCACACTCAAAATACATTTATTCGCTCTTTTTTTCTTTTCGCTTCATAATTCCTTTTCTTTGTCTTGTTTCCCGGAATTTTATTCTTTAGATTGAACGTTTAATTTTATGATAGCGCATCAATTGGTTGTAATTTAAAAGTTTGGCTAAAAAAACGAACAACAGATTCGCCCCCGGCGAACTATCGACGATTATTGGGCAGGATGCTGAACTTGAAGGGAACCTTAAGGTTCAGGCTTCGATGCGTATCGACGGAAGGGTGAAGGGAGAGCTGAATTGCAAAGATACTGTGACCGTCGGGTCCGAAGGCAGTATCGAAGGAAATGTTTCAGCGAAGGATATCGTTATCGGCGGTAAGATTACCGGTCAGTTAAATGCGACAGGCAAGATCATTTTAGAATCAAGTTCTGTTCTTAACGGCGATTTGAAGACCGTGAGGCTTGTGATCGAGGAAGGAGCGGTTTTTAACGGATCCAGCGAAATGAGCGGAGGCGGAAGCCCGCCTCAGAAACATCCTCCCCGGCAAATAAAGCTTGACGAGGAAGAGTAGCAGAGCCTCGAGAATGATACTTTTTGAGGCTTTTATAGTCGATGACTATATAATTTTTTTCACAAAGTCCGCATAAAAAAAATATGCCTTTAGGCAAAAACTTAGGCGAAGCGGCGAGATATACGCACTTAGGCGTAACTTTCGCTGCTGCAGTTTTATTCGGGTTCTTTGGCGGATATTGGCTGGACGGCGAGCTTGGAACGAAACCGCTATTGACTTTAGCCGGCGCTTTTTTTGGCGCAGCAGCCGGTTTCATTAACTTGATAAAGAGCCTGAATCAACTCCAGCGTAATTCGGAAGAAAAAGACAAAGATAAATCGAAATGAAGAAAACCGGCGTTTTTTTAATCGGCGGCTTGATTTTAGCGATCTTTGTAACTGTCATTATCGGGAAACCCGGTGTAAATTACGTTAAAATTGGTGGAGTCGCTCTTTCTGTATTCGCTTTTTTACCGGTGTTTATCGTTCTTGTCAAGTCGCTGGGCCGAGAATCAGTTACATTCTTTCTGGCGATATTCGTCGGTGGATTCGTTTTTAAACTGGTAATTATCCTCGCCGGCATCTGGTTCTTTGTCGCGCGTCTGGATTGGGACGTCATAGATTTTGTGATTAGCTGCATGATATTTATGTTAGTTTTTCAGCTATATGAATCGTTGTACTTTTGGGGTAAGAAGGAGGAGTTTAACGAAAATATCCCACCCCCGAAAGATCGAACTTCAGAAAAGTAAGTATTCCGATTGGATAGATTCGTAAACTCGAACGCTTGCGATTGAAAAACGGAGTTTAACTTGAAGGGAAAACGAGAGGCAAAATTTTCCCCCGTACCGAAAGCCGTGAACGTATTGATAATCGTTTTAGCGGTAGCTTTGGTATTCCTATTTCCTTATGTAAAGACGGAAGCTACGTCAAAAAACCATGACGACAGTCACGGTTCTTCGACGAAACATGAGATTCACGGCTCGACTCACGATCCGCATCAAAAGCATGATGCAACCCAAGAAGCGCACAGTTCGACGCATGATACTCATGGAAAGGATCCGCAAGGGTCTCATGACAGTCATGACGCGCACGGCGGTCATGGTGAAATCAATCTTGGCGAAGCCGTTTTGCACCATTTAACCGATATGAAATCGATTGAATTGCCAATCCCTGAGAATACGGCTCACGGCTGGATTTTTAAGGCAATTCCGCTGGATAATCTGAAATTCGAAGTCGCCGGCGTCGACATGTCGATAACCAAGCAGGTTATCTATATGTGGTTTTGTGGTTTAATTCTTCTGCTGGTTTTCGGTCTTTCCTTCCGGGGCGGCAAGTTGCTGCGAAACAAGTTTGCTCACATTCTTGAAGTTTACATAATTTTTATCCGCGATGAAGTTGTTTATCCGAATGTCGGCGAGAAAGAGGGCCGCAAACTTTTACCGTTTTTGCTGACGGTGTTCTTTTTTATTTTAGCCTGTAATTTATGCGGATTGGTTCCCTTTGGGCATACCGCTACCGGCAACATTAACGTTACCGCCGGATTGGCTTTAATAGCCCTGTTTATGATCCAGGTTATGGGCGTTGTAAAGAATGGATTTTTCGGTCATTTCAAAGCCGCCCTGTTGCCTTCGGGGCTGCCCTTGCCGCTGTACGTAATTATGGTGCCGATAGAGATCATCGGTATTTTTGCCAAGCCGTTTGCGCTGTGCGTGCGATTGTTTGCGAACATGGTCGCCGGCCACGCGGTTATTTTAGTGCTTCTGATGCTGATTCTTAAAGGCGGATCCTTTGCGCTGGCGCCAGCGCCGATTTTAGGCGTTCTGTTTATTTCCGGCTTGGAGTTGTTTGTGGCTCATTTGCAGGCGTTTATTTTTACAATTTTGACAACGCTGTTTATGTCGATGACGATGCATCCTGAACATTAATTTTTTGGATTGGACGAGTTTATATCCTGACTAGTTCCCACGCTCCAGCATGGGAACGAAGGCTTTACAACATAGATCATTTACTTTCCCGCGCCGAAGCGCAGGAAAGAGTTAAAGTAATTTCCGCTTTTGCGGGAACGATAAAAACAGAAAATACATTTCAACATAATTTCGCTAATACTGGAGGAAAAACAGTAATGCTTGGATTTTTAGCTGCATTTGCCGAAAACTCATTTGCTTATTTGTCATCCGGCTTGGGAGCTGGCTTAGTTACCTTGGGCGCCGGAATCGGCATTGGTAAAATCGCTGCCAACGCGATGGATGGAATCGCACGCCAGCCGGAAGCAGCCGGAAAGATTCAGACTGCGATGATTATTTCCGCAGCATTGATCGAAGGCGTGGCTCTGCTGTCCGCAGTTGTCTGTCTGCTGTTAAACCTTAAGTAACATACAAAATCCGAAATAGAGCATTTATTTGCTTTATAAAGGCGCGGATGGAACGATTAATGTTGTTTTCGAGCATTTCCCGCGCCGGATTTTGTGGTTGTGGTTAGTCTAATTAATAACCAGTTAGGTGTGCCGTTATGATGGATCTCCATCCAGGTCTGATGATCTGGACCATCATCTCCTTTATTTTATTCTTCCTGTTGTTGTGGAAGTTTGCCTGGAACCCTATTCTCAAAGCGCTCGACGCTCGGGAAAAGGGTATAAAAGACAATATCGATTCTGCCAAAGAAGCTCGCGAGGAAGCCGAGAAAACTCTAACTGAATATAAAAAGCAGTTGGCGGATTCTCAGGCAGAGGCGCAATCCATTGTGTCCAAAGCGCGGCAGGACGCTGAGAGAATCGGTGAAGACCTTCGCGAGAAGGCGAAGAAAGACGCTCAAAACGAAATTGAACGAGCGCGCAAGCAAATCGATCTCGAACGACAGGAAGCAATAAACAGCATTCGAGCAGAGGTTGCAGATTTAGTCGTTTATTCCGCCGAAAAAGTCATCGGTAAAACTTTGGATTCTGAGGATCATAAGAGATTGATTCTTGAGAGTATTCAGGAGCGTCCAAATTGATTGGCGGCGGAATAGCGAGAAGATACATACAGCCTCTATTTGAAGTTTCGCAGGAGCATGATGTCGTCGATAAGATTTCAGACGACCTGAAAACTTTAGATAGTACTTTACAAGATTCACGCGAATTAAAATCGTTTTTAAACGATCCTTCGATAGAGCGACAGGCGAAAAGGGACGTCATCGAAAAAGTCTTTTCTGATTTTTCCGATTACACAAAGAATTTTATGCGCGTTGTTATCGATAAGAACCGCACCCAGATTTTCGACCTCGCCTATCGGTTGTTCAGAGATTTGTACGATTCTGCGCGTGGAGTTGTTAATGGTGTTGTTTACTCAGTAAAGCCGATTGAAGACGAAATATTCGATCAGATCAAAAGAGAACTGGAATCCCGGATGGATTCGAAACTCTCGCTCGTTCAAGAGCGGGATGAACGTCTTCTTGGCGGATTGAGGATACAAATTGGCAACACAGTGATCGATTCGAGTGTCAAAGGTCGATTGACCAAGCTAAAAGAACAATTAGCCGGTGCATGAGACCGGACATAATAGACAGAGCTGGAGATAAACCAGATGCAAATTAAACCCGAAGAAATAACTCGGATTATAAAACAACAGATCGAGGGCTACGAGACGCGATCTGAATTGGCTGAAGTAGGCGAAGTCATTCAGGTCGGCGATGGTATTGCCCGAGTTTACGGTCTGGAAAACTGCCTGGCGAGTGAATTGATCGAATTTCCGAACGAGGTTTTCGGCATGGCTTTGAATCTCGAAGAGGATAATGTCGGCATCGCTCTGTTCGGCAGTGACAAATTGGTTCGTGAAGGCGATCAGGCAAAGCGCACAGGTCGAGTGGTTGAGGTGCCTACCGGTGAAGAGTTGCTCGGTCGAGTCGTGAATCCGCTTGGATTCCCGCTCGATAATAAGGGAGCTATCAACGGAAAAGAGAACCGCCCGGTCGAAAAGAAAGCCCCCGGCGTAGTGCTGCGTCAGCCCGTAAAAGAACCGTTGATGACCGGCATTAAAGCGATCGATACGATGATTCCGATCGGCAGAGGCCAGCGTGAATTGATTTTGGGCGACCGCCAGACCGGAAAAAGCGCAATCGGCATCGATGCGATCATTAACCAGAAAGGTAAAGACGTCGCCTGTATTTACGTTGCCATCGGTCAGAAAGGCTCGACCATCGCTAAGGTGGTTAAGATTTTGGAAGATAACGGTGCGATGGATCATACGATTGTCGTATCCGCTACGGCGGTGGATCCCGCTCCAATTCAGTTCCTGGCGCCTTATGCCGGCGCGGCGATGGGCGAGTTCTTCCGGGATAATGGAAAGCATGCCTTAATAATTTATGACGATTTGACAAAACATGCCTGGGCGTATCGTCAAATGTCATTGCTGCTAAGACGTCCTCCCGGTCGCGAAGCCTATCCCGGCGATATTTTTAATGTACATTCCCGTCTTCTTGAAAGAGCGGCAAAGATGTCCGATGACTACGGCGGCGGATCGCTGACGGCGCTGCCGATTATCGAGACTCAAATGGGCGACGTGTCGGCGTACATTCCAACAAACGTGATCTCGATTACCGACGGGCAGATCTACCTCGAGCCGGAACTCTTTTACGCAGGCGTCAGACCGGCTATTAACGTGGGTATTTCAGTATCTCGCGTCGGCGGTAACGCTCAGTATAAGGCAATGCGCCAGGTAGCTGGCAGTTTGCGTCTTGATCTCTCACAGTATCGTGAATTGCAGGCGTTTGCGCAATTTGCTTCGGATCTTGACAAGGCGACCCTGAGACAACTCAAACGCGGCGAGAAACTCACCGAGCTGTTGAAACAAGGTCAATATATGCCCTATACGTTCGAGAAACAGGTATGCGTACTCTACCTCGGTACAAAAGGCTTCATCGATGATTTGCCGATGGGGGAAGTTAAACGCTTCGAGGAGGAGTTTTTAAGAAATATGGAAGACGTACATTCCGATATTCTTAAAGACATTCTTGATCGAAAGAAAATCGACGATGATCTCGAAAAGAGGTTGAACAAGGTCTGCGAAGACTTTATGAGTTCTTTCAGAACGACGGAAGCAGCCTGATAAAATTGATTTGTAAATCAGCTATCGTCTCTCCGCAGCATCAGATTTTAATGCTGATGAATAAATTAGGAGAGGCGGTATGCATTATTTCGAATCGTTTTATGCATTAAAAGAAGAGTTTGTAGATAAATGGCGTCATTAAAACAGATTCGCCGGCGTATTTCCGGCATTAGGAGCACCCGCAAAATCACCCGGGCGATGAAAATGGTTGCAACGGCAAAGATGCGACGCGCCCAGGATAATATGGAAAAGGCGCGTCCTTATTCCTATAAACTGCGGGAAGCTGTCATTATGCTTGCAGATCAGACCGATCGCGATCAACATCCGTTGCTTTCCATTCGAGAACCGGAAAGAATCGGCATTATATGCATCACCTCTGATCGCGGCATGGCAGGCGCTTTTAATGCGAATATTTGCAGGCGCACCCAGACTGCGCTGAACGATTTTTCGGATATAGACGTCCAACTGATAACGATTGGTCGCAAGGGAAACGATTTTTTCAAAAAACGCGGCGTTAATATTTTAAAGTACTTTCCCAGCATTTTCCAGGAAATGGATTTCGAACAGGCGGTATTAGTCGGTAGAATGGTTACCGATCTGTACATCGATGGGAAATTCGACAGGTTCTACATTGTATTTAATGAATTTAAAAATGTAATACAGCAGAATATCGTGGTGGAACAATTATTGCCGATTGTCCCGGAAAGCGGGACGCCGGTTGTAAACAATGTGGAATTTATTTTCGAACCGGAACCGCAAAAGGTGTTGGATAGTCTGCTGCCGCTGTATATCAACAACGAATTATGGCACGTGATCCTCGAATCCTATGCTGCGGAACAGGCTGCCAGGATGGCGGCGATGGATAAAGCCACGGAAAACGCCGATGAATTAATTGAAACTCTGACCTTGCAGTATAATAAAGCCAGGCAGGACGCCATAACCAAAGAACTGCTCGATATCGTCGGCGGCGCGGAAGGGCTTCAATAGTGTATGTTTTTAAACTTTATGAATGAGGGCTGCATGAAAAGACTAATAATATGCTCAATTGCCGTTTTTTTAATTAGCTGCGGCGGTTGGGGAGGCTATCATTACGAGAGCGACCGGTTTGACTATGAGATTTCTTTTCCCGGGGGGTGGGAAGTCTGGGACAAATCAGACACTAGGCAGGAATACTTAATCGGAACGCACCCCGAAATAAAGGACGCCGAGATAACGGTTTTAGCCGTTCCTGTTTCTCCGGATTTAAGTCCTCACGAGATTTATCCGATATTCCTCGAGGGCGGAAGGGACGCTGCATTAAAGAAAGATTTTATGGTTGAGGAACAAAGTACAATCCATGCAAAAAATGGCGAAGGCCGCTATATTGTGGCGAGTTACATGAAAGACCTGGTAAAAATGATGTCTTTCAGAACCAAGTTCCTTGGCAATCGTTTTACTTTGGAAACGAATGCGACTATGCCTGAGGATGACTATATGCTGCATTTGTTAGAGTTAAAAGAAATGATACGGGAAATCGAATTTAAACGTTAAAAAAACAATTTTCGATCATAATTTAGATTAAACATACAGGTAGAATTCAGAGAAATGGCAAACGAAGGTTTTGTAAAACAGATTATCGGCGTGGTTGTCGACGTCGCTTTTCCGACCGGTGAACTGCCGCCGCTATACAACGCTCTGAAAATCGACAGGGGCGAAGGCGAAGAACTCATCTTAGAGATTCAGCAGCACCTTGGCGATCGTATGGTTAGAACCGTTGCAATGGATGCAACAGATGGTTTGAAGAGGGGCGAAAAAGTCGTCGATACCGGCAAACCTATCGAAATTCCGGTTGGCCCTGCTACTTTGGGCAGATTAATCAACGTTATCGGCGAACCGATCGACGAACTTGGACCTATCGAATCAGAACATCATTCGCCCATACATAAACCGCCGCCCGAACTGGCTACCCTTGATACTTCAAGCCAGATTTTAGAAACGGGCATAAAAGTCATCGACCTGATTCAGCCGATTGCCAAAGGAGGCAAGGTCGGATTGTTCGGCGGCGCCGGAGTCGGTAAAACCGTTATCGTGATGGAGCTTATTAATAACATCGCGAAGCAGCATGGCGGTATTTCCGTTTTTGCGGGCGTTGGCGAACGTACGCGCGAAGGAAACGACCTTCTGAGGGAAATGGTTGAATCGAAAGTCGTTCGCTACGGCGATGATTTTGATATGGAACGATTCGATCTAACCAAAGTCGATAAAAAGGCGATCGAAGGTTCCAAAGTAGCAATGGCTTTCGGGCAGATGAACGAGCCTCCCGGATGCCGCGCCAGAATTGCATTAACCGGCGTTACCCTTGCGGAATACTTCCGCGACGTCGAAGGTATGGACGTGCTGTTCTTTGTCGATAACATCTTCCGTTTTACACAGGCGGGCAGCGAGGTTTCAGCGCTACTCGGACGCATGCCTTCCGCTGTGGGCTACCAGCCAACGCTGGCTACCGAGATGGGCGCTCTGCAGGAAAGGATTACATCGACCCAGAAAGGATCGATCTCTTCATTCCAGGCGGTTTACGTTCCCGCCGACGACTTGACAGACCCGGCTCCGGCGACGACTTTCGCCCACCTTGACGCTACTACAGTGTTGTCAAGGGCGATCGTAGAGAAAGGCATTTACCCGGCGGTAGATCCTCTGGATTCGACTTCCAGAATTCTGGATCCGGTTGTGATCGGCGAGGAGCATTACACAGTCGCAAAAAGTTGCCAGGAAGTCCTGCAGCGTTACAAAGATCTCCAGGATATTATCGCTATTCTCGGTATGGACGAGCTTTCTGATGAGGACAAACTGACAGTGAACCGGGCGCGGAGAATCGAAAGGTTCCTTTCACAGCCGTTCCATGTCGCAGAAGCTTTTACCGGCAGATCGGGCGTTTATGTTTCCATAAAGGAAACGATACGCGGTTTCAAGAAGATCGTCGACGGCGAACTGGATCATATATCCGAACAGGATTTCTACATGGCTGGCGCCATCGAAGAAGTTCTCGAACGTCACGAGGAGTCAAAGAAAGTTGGCTGATGCAACTAAACACTTCGATCTGACAATAGTCACACCTCATGGCGTCAAGGAAGAATTTAACATCAAACACCTGAAAGCTCCGGGGATTGAAGGATACTTCGGCGTTCTTCACGGTCATCTTCCATTTATTACGCCATTGCAAATTGGCGAGATCGAGTTGGACACTGATGAGGGGAAAAAATTCTGGGCGACTTCCGGCGGTTATTCAGAAGTATTGGGCGAGCAGGTAATAATTCTTGCTGAAACTGCCGAACCGGCCGAAAAAATAGACGTCGAGCGAGCAAAAGCCGCGCGCGAAAGGGCTTTACAGCGTTTAGAACATCCTGAAAAAGACTATGATTTCGAAAGAGCGCAGCTTGCTTTGGAACGAGCGCTTAACCGATTAAAGATAGCTTCTCATAAACTCTGAGAAGTTTTTAGGTTATTCGTTAGTATTTGCTTGACATTCTGTTAAATTTAGCGTATAATTTCTAATTATGATTAAATTCTCAGGCTGACTGCCTTGTCGGCCTGAGAATTTAAAAAAAACGTTTAATAATTTTAAGAAAAACAGGATGTTCAACATTCGAACGATTATCACATTCGTTCTGCTGACAGCAACGTTTCTGCTTTGCTTCGATTATTCGCTTGCACTGCCCGCCGAAGAAGAGGAAAATCAGCAATACGATCTTGAAAAGGATGAGCTGTTCGAGGTATATGCAAATTACTACTTTTTTAAACAAGAAGTTGAATTTTCATCTCGAATGGCTTTACAGGAATGGTTCCTGCTCTGGCTATTCGAAGGAATCAATGCCGAAGTAGAACAGCGCCGCCGTGAGGACCTTTCCGGAACCTTAACTACCCTAAACATACCTCACAGCGAATTATTTACCGAATATAAGTTCAACCTCCCCGAAGGATTTCAGAATCTCGACCGATACCGGCAATATTTAACGCTTGAATCGCTTCAGCAAAGAGAATACAACTACAAATACGCTTATGCGAGAATTCTGAAGGACCGACTCATAGCGAGTGGCGCTCCGAATCAGATCAAACGTATGTTTAATCATGACCTGGCGGGATTTCAACAAAACTATGTTCGCGGTTCTTATGATCAGGCTGTTTTACAGATAAACGAGGTTATCGAACAATACGGATATATTAATATTTACGATTTGCATTTTTACAGGGGCGAAACCTATTTCGCAATGCAGCTTTATGGTTTGGCGCTCGAGAGCTATTTAGCGGCTCTCGATTTTGTATCGGATAAAGAAATTGAACGCAAGGCAATTCAAAGAATTTTAGTCATTTATGGCAATAAAGGCGATATAACTAATCTTAACGAATATTGGGAAAGATATAAAATCGCATCGATCGACGATATCGACCAGGATTATTACTGGACGGCGCACATAGCCGGCAGATACAACATGCTGGCGAATAATTTCGGACCCGCGAAAGAACTATTCGAAACGATACCTCCTGATGCTGCATGTTTTGTTAAATCGCAGCTGTTTTTGGCAGAGTGTCTATTAGCTCTATTTAGAATGGATGACGCAGATTTTTTATTCCTGAAACTCACGGGAAATTCGATTGAGGGTCAGGAAATTGATAATGAAACCGCAGAACGGGCTCAATTAAAAGTCGGTTACATCAACTATCTCCGGGGCAATTACGACATCTCGTTCTATGTGTTTACCAGAATACAGAAAGGTAAGTATTTGGAAGAAGCTGATATCGGCGCGGCCTGGAGTTTGTATAGAATGGGCGAACTGGACGAATCCGCCCGAATTGCCCGAGAGTTTCTTGAGGAGTATCCAAACAGCGAGTATAGTATCGAAGCCCGCGCCTTGCTCGGATTTTGCAACGAAATGACAGATCAAGATTCCGCCGCTAATTTTAATTATGATAAGATCCTTTATTCTGTGGACGAATCAGCCGAATACAGAAACATCATAATCGAAAGACGGCAGATTAATGAGCTGGTGAAAAAGATTAAGATTATGGAAAGACAGGTTTTCGAAGAGGGTAAACGCTGGCTATTTCCGGATTATCTTGATTTAAAAAACGAGTTGACCAGCCTGTCAAAGAAAATTGAACTGTTCGAAGGTTATAAGTCACATCCGGAATTGAAAAAAGCAATGGAAGAGAAGGCGCGATTATCCAACATTATGAAACAACAGGCGGATCTTGAGGAAAGTATTTATGAAGCGGGTGATGCAAAGCTGCTGGAGGATTTCGATGAGAATATGACTAATTTGATCGATCTCGCCGACCGGCTTGACGCCGGCATACGCAATAAAATGAAAGAACATACCATTGTTCAGAGGGAGCAGAAGCAAAATTTCAAGCTTTCGGTTAACGACTCTCTCAGAGTTCATTATCAACGCGAAAGAGAATCGATCAGGGAATCGATACAACAAGTTAACGATATTATCGATAGAACGGATTACGCCCAAAACCCGGACTTGTATGTCTCGTTGAAGAGCATCGACGTGGAATTGCGCAGACTTCATCGTGAATTGATAAGAAGCGAACGCGACAATATTAGGTTTGAAGGGAAGATAGTTGACAGTCAGCTCGATATGTGGAGTGATTTTGCCAACTCCAGAAATATCTATGCCGGCTTGAATTTTGAAGATTACTACGGACGCAATGACGATATCGAAAGTCTGGATTTGATTATACAGCGATTAAACCAAGTAAGGGCTTATCGGAATCGAGAGACGCCTGAACCGATCCAACTCCCGGATGAATTAATGCTTGCAAGCGCAAAGGGCGGCGAACCATACCATGCGCCTTTGTTGCCTCTATGGGACACGCATTCATTTATGAAGTACCGGGGCGGATTCGAGGAACAGAAACCGGCGACGATTGAAGAAGAAAGGGCTGTTGAAGAATCGATCGATACTTCAAGAGATGTTTTTAATGAAAGAAATGAAGAACAGCAGGAACGAGATATTGAGAAAAATCGTTTAGTTCCAGCAACTGATAAAAATCGGGAGGAGCCATCCGAATGAGGAAGCAGAGGTTTCTAAAATACACTCAGATACTTATTCTGATGGTTTTTTGCGCTCTTGGTTTTATTAATCACAATTCGTTTTCACAGGAAGGCGCCAATCAAACGAACGGTGATTTAAATCTTGAGAATGAGCCTGATGCTGCGGATACTACAGAGATTGACAGTCTTGCTGATGAAGCGGAACAGGATACGACAGTCCCGTTTGATTCTGTATTTACTGAGGACTCCGTCGATATTCAAGAATCGATTGAACAACTCGATTCGCTAAAGTCTGAGGGAGCTCTCGACACGATTGAGTGGGAAAATAGAATAGATACAACTGAGACGGATTCAGTTTCAGCCGATGCGGAAAAATATTTTGACCGTGACATAACCGAAGAGGACGTCGAGGAGGCGCAGCTTGAAGATTTGGAGGGGCGTAAAAAACTCGACCTGGAAGAACTGTTTGCCGATTCAAGCATTGGTTATCGCGAATCCTATGAATATCAACTGGGTTTAAACTCGCTGCCCCAGGAAGCGCTAATTAGATACCAGAGTCTTGCTTTCGATTCGACTAATGAGGATTACAAGAAGTATTTTAGAGAAGGCGATCTTGCGATATTTCACCTGGGACGGACGCTTAGGACGTTAGATGGAGAAATTCCCGATAGAGACCATCCGCAATTTCCGATTTACGATGCGCTTGAGAAACGAATTATAAATGTAATCGATCGCATCTCGCTTCACGTGATTTATGAATTTCCGGAGATCGATGTAGATTCTCTCTTGCGAGCCAATAAAAGACTTCGACAAAGACTCGAAAGAACTGTCACGGATCAAAGAGGCGATTTGATCGAAGATGGTCTTAAATTATTGCAAGAATACCGCAGCGACGAATCATTTACCAAGTATCCTCATCGGCGGGAAGCTTTAGCGGGATTATACTATAGATTAGCGGAGCTGATGTATCAGGAAGCATACGACCGGTTTTTAATTAGAACGGACGTTTATATTCAAAAACTGGATTCGCTGTCAGAGGCGGATCCGTCCGCAATATCCCGATTGAGTCCGCCTCAGCCTGATTATTCGCGCGTGAAACTGGTCTATCAGAGAGTAGTCGATGAATTCCCGACCAGCGTGTATGCGGATGACGCTTTCTATAATGTCGGGTATTTGACCTATCAGGAGGCAACTACCGATATACAGAAACGCCAAGCCAACAGAATTTTTGAAACGCTGCTGAAAATTT
>CAZWOY010000067.1:0-13142 GCA_964635255.1 uncultured bacterium | reverse complement strand
TGTGAATCAATATATTTCATTGTGGTATAACGTGCGGCGTTATGGGTATTACTATCATAAAGGCGAGGCTGCGGTAAGCAATGTCTCTTATCTCCCGGGCGCTTACACAAACCGGCAGATGATTTATTCCCATGCCGATCACGATACTTTGAACGATCGCGAAAACTGGCTGCACATCGAACACGACGAGTTTCCCAATGTGATTCGCGAGGATATCCTCAGCTTTTATCCCGTTGGCGGCGTTCCGACTTATCAGACTTACGCCAACGCCGTCAAGTTTTATCATCCAGTTTATGTAGCAATCAGAGACTATTTCAATCGACCCTCGATGCACCGGGTTCCGGAAGACTATATTTCAATTCAAGCGGGAATAGACGCCTCTGAGGACGGGGACACGGTTTTGGCGCAACCGGGTATATATTACAAAGATTTAAATTTCTATGGCGGCAATATAGTCGTCGGCAGCTTGTTTTTAACCGAAGGCAATCCGGTTTACATAGATTCGACCGTTATCCGCGGCGTGGGATTTCAGAGTGCGGTAACTTTCGTCAACGGCGAAGACGAACGAGCCAGGCTCTGCGGATTTACTGTCCGCGAAGGCGGCGATGATGAGGAGGGCGGAGGAATTCTGATCGAAGACTCCAGCCCGGTCATAAGCAATTGCAGAATCACGGGAAATGACGCGGGATTCGGCGGCGGCGTTGCAATCAGAGGCAATTCGACCGCGCGAATCGAACGATGCCTGATAGATAACAATTTTGCTTTCTATGGCGGAGCGGTCGCGATATCGAATTCCAATCCTTATTTTGTCAATTGCGCTATTTCCGATAACAACGCCGGTATGAACGGCGGAGCAATCTATTTGTTTAACTCCTGGTGCTTAGCGTTGAATTCGATTTTAGCTTTTAACGCGCCAAATGAGATTCAACTCAGCGGACATCTGGGTTCCTTTGTCACGTTGGATCATTCGGCGCTGATGGGAGGCGAGGAAGAGATAGAGATCGATCAGGATGGTCAGGCGCAGATTCTGAATGGCGTTCAATTCGTCGATCCGATGTTTGTCGATCACGATTCCGCCGATTACAACCTGTTGACCGGTTCGCCCTGCATCGACGCTGGAACGCGCTTCTTCGTCTGGGAGAGGGATACGGTAATACTCTACACAGGCGACCACTTTATCGGCGATTATCCCGACTTGGGATTCATCGAGTACGATCCGGCAAATTCGATTCGGGAAAACGATTTATTAATTCCCGAGAAAATATCTTTAATTCAGATATATCCCAATCCATTCAATGCAGCGGCGAATATCAGATTTTATCAATCCGCAGCCGGGATAATTAACATTTCCATCTGCGACAATTCAGGAAGAATGGTTTCTGCAATCTACGCCGGCTATGCAGATCAAGGTTGGCGCAGTCTAAACTGGAATCCGGACGGATTGCCCGCCGGAACGTATTTCTGCCGGATCGACGCTGGGGAAGTTAGCGGGGTTGAGAGGATTGTATTAATGAAATAACTATTTGATGAATGATATTTTAATCCGTTAGAATTTAATATCGATCATCCGCACTTTTTTCTCCTCAACTACCGAAAAGTGGCCAAACCAATCTGTTCGTGAATTTATTGCATCAACGATGAACCGGCAAATTGCTGTTGGCAAGAGATTCTTCCGCCTAAATAAAATCACTCCAGTTTGTAACTTAATTTTGCCGGTGAAAACAAGCTCTCCAAAATCTTTATCAAAAGTTATTGCCAACCGGTTTTCTCTATTTGCAGTCATTAGAACGACTTCATCATCGACTCCCGGCATTGATTCTCTCACCCATAATACATCGCGACCATATTTTCCAAGTTCCATGACGGCATTGCCGGGAATATTCTCATTAGCGATTATCTTCATGTAATGCTATCGATAAGATAGACTTTTTCCGATTTAAGCCTAACCGAAGCGTATTCAAGACATGCCCGGATATCTTCGACGCCGATACCCGGATAATTGTCCATAATATCGGCTTCAGACCATCCGGTTGCAAGGAGTTCTACGATGAATTCAACGCTAAGTCTGGTCCCTTTGATAATCGGTTTGCCGACTAAAACCGATGGATTAATCTCAATTCTGTCCTGCCAAGGCATTTGATCCTCTGTCAATTGTATAATAAAAATATTATAAGCATATTTCTTGTTTTAAACAACCATTAATTTGGAGCTAAGTCTTTTACTTCTTAAACCATTGCTGCTGAATGGATACATATGGTTTTTAATATCTGATAATTTGATTTTTACAATTTCATTATATTACTATGTGCAGAAAATAGTGTCATTGCGAGTCTGCCTTTAGCAGACTAAGCAATCTCCTAATATCTTGATAATGCTTGATATTGATTAATATCCGCATTCCATTAGATTCCTGGAGATCGATCAGGTCCACCATCGATCAGGAAATTTCATAATTAAGCGGAGCGGTCGCGATATCGAATTCCAATCCTTATTTTATCAATTGCGCTATTTCCGATAACAACGCCGGTATGAACGGCGGAGCGATCTATTTGTTTAACTCCTGGCGCTTAGCGTTGAATTCGATTTTAGCTTTTAACGCGCCAAATGAGATTCAACTCAGCGGACATCTGGGTTCCTTTGTCACGTTGGATCATTCGGCGCTGATGGGAGGCGAGGAAGAGATAGAGATCGATCAGGATGGTCAGGCGCAGATTCTGAATGGCGTTCAATTCGTCGATCCGATGTTTGTCGATCACGATTCCGCCGATTACAACCTGTTGACCGGTTCGCCCTGCATCGACGCTGGAACGCGCTTCTTCGTCTGGGAGAGGGATACGGTAATACTCTACACAGGCGACCACTTTATCGGCGATTATCCCGACTTGGGATTCATCGAGTACGATCCGGCAAATTCGATTCGGGAAAACGATTTATTAATTCCCGAGAAAATATCTTTAATTCAGATATATCCCAATCCATTCAATGCAGCGGCGAATATCAGATTTTATCAATCCGCAGCCGGGATAATTAACATTTCCATCTGCGACAATTCAGGAAGAATGGTTTCTGCAATCTACGCCGGCTATGCAGATCAAGGTTGGCGCAGTCTAAACTGGAATCCGGACGGATTGCCCGCCGGAACGTATTTCTGCCGGATCGACGCTGGGGAAGTTAGCGGGGTTGAGAGGATTGTGCTATTAAGATAACCATGCGCTCATTCCTGCATTTCAAGGTTTAAGAAAGTGAAAGCTTGAATTCCGTTGTGGTAAGAAATATATTATCAAATGTAACCAATCCGAGTTTTGAGAAACCAATATGGGAGTTTAAAAATGACACGGCATAAATGGGAAGAGAGAATAAGAATTGATCCTGGTATCTGTCATGGCAAGCCATGCATTAAGGGAACTCGAATAATGGTTTCAATTATAATCGACTACCTTAATGCCGGTGAAAGCGTCGAATCGATAATACGTGAGTATCCACAATTAATGGAAGAAGATATTCAGTCAGCGATGGATTATGCAGCATGGCTGGTTCATGAAGAGGAAGAAATACCTTTACATTCGGAAGTTACATCGTGAATCCGGCAGTAAAGCTTGATGAAAATATGCCTAATGCCTTGGTCGAGTTTTTAAATTTTAATGGATATAAAGCCGATACGGTAAAGGATGAGAATTTAAGCGGATCTGATGATCATGATGTTCTAAATGCAGCGACCGCAAATCAGCGAATACTGCTTACGTATGACGCCGATTTTGCCAATACCCGCGAATATCCACCGGGATCTCATTCAGGTATAGTCGTCTTTAGATTGCGGGATCAACGATGGGCAAGCCTGAAAGAGCCGATTCGAAGAATAGTGGAGTCGGGAACTCTGCGTAAATTAGGAAAAGGTCTTGCAATTGTAGATGAGTTTAGAATTAGAATTAGAATTCCTTAACTCCTTCAGGTTTTATTAGAATGCTCCCGCCAATATAGAGATTTTACCAACTCGTTCCCATGCTCCAGTGTGCGAACGATAGAAGTATATAAAAGAAGGAGAGTTCGGAATGCACCGTTTAATTCTGGTCATGATAGCCGTTGCAGTCGCATTCACCGGCTGCAATGTATCCCCGGAGAGCATGGAGATGGCTCGCAACATGCTTAAGCAGCAGGGGCAGATTTTCGAACGCGGGGAGATCATCGCCGTTATCAACCAGCTGTTCATCAGCACAGACGATAAAGACTGGGACGGGGTCAGGGAATGTTTTGCCGATACGGTTCTGTTCGACATGAGCTCGATGGGCGGCGGCGAACCTGAAAAAAAATCCGCACAGGAAATCATCGACGGCTGGAAAGAAGGTTTGGCGGAGATCGATCAGGTCCACCATCGATCAAGCAATTTCATAATTAATGTGCAGGAAGAGAGCGCCTACGCCTTTTGCTATGGAATTGCGATGCATTACACAAAGACCGAATCGGGCGGGAAGGTCCGCAGTTTTACAGGCAGCTATGATATGCATCTCGCGAAAGACGGCAATAAATGGAGGATCGATGAATTTACGTTTATTCTTAAATTTATTGATGAAGGATAGGAAAGAGTAAGCGACCGCCGCGATGTAATCATTGCGCTGTCGCTCATTCCGAACTACATTCAGTAAAAGTCGCCGGACGCCATCATCCACCTTATTGCGAGAAGAACATGAAATCTTCAATCGTTTTATTTGCCCTTATCCTGCTTTTGATTATCGTCTCTGCCTCAATCGACAAAGAAAGCATTGCGCCCAAACCAGAAGTCCCGAAAAACGAATGCACCACCGCTATTATTTCCGGCGAAGTCACTGCTGATGGCAGACCGCTGCTCTGGAAGAACCGCGACGTTAACAATCCAAACCAGGAGTTTGCCTATTTCGACGATGGCGAATATGCTTACATTGCCAATATATACACTAACGAGACAGACCAGGTTTGGGGAGGGATGAATGAAACCGGTTTTGCGATAGAAAACTCCACCGCGCTTAATCTTCCCGATTCAGTCGCAGGCGCCGATGATGACGGCGTGATTATGAAACTGGCGCTGCAAACTTGCAGCACGATCGAAGACTTCGTCGCTATCCTTGACAGTACAAACGAATCCGGCAGAACGGCGCCGTCAAACTTCGGAATCATAGATGCAGAGGGAAACGCAGCAATTTTTGAAGCGGGTTTTAATAGTTACCGCCGTTACGACGCGTCAGATTCCACCGCAGCTCCCGACGGCTTTCTCGTTCGCGCCAATTATTCATATTCAGGCAATGAACAGAATCGAATCGGACAATGGCGGCATGACCGAGCCTATCAATTGATACTCGATGCAATCGAAGGCGATTCGTTGACGCATGAATACCTGTTCAGAACCGTTGCGACCGATTTAACGCTCGAAAATCTCGATCCCTATCCGTTGCCGTTCGACAGCGTTTACGAAGCCGGAGGCTTGCCGCACGGGATGATTCCGGTCAGAGAAGCGATCAACCGGGATATTTCGCAGAGCGCCATCATAATTCAAGGCGCGCTGGAGGGCGAAGATCCGCTGCTGACCACGATGTACGCCGTCTGCGGACAGCCGATAACCACCGTCCCTTTGCCGTTATGGGTGCATGCGGGGAGTGCGCCCGAGGAGCTGAACGGCGAACATTCATCCGTCCTCTGCGATTTAGCCAAGGATTTTGAGAGCTTTCTTTACCACCGGCGGCGCACCCATGACGCGCTTAATACCTATCAACTGCGCAACGGTTTTGGAGACGGGATTCTGATTCATACCGAACCTGTAATCGATACTATTTACGCCCGTACGGCGGCTGTACTTGCCGAATGGCGGGAAAATCTGCCGGAAAGCCGGATTATGGAGGAATTTCAAAATACGCAGGCTGAGCATGCCCATCAGATGTTGAGTGAATGGGAGCGGCCGACGCTGCGCAATGTACCTGAGGATTGCGAAAGCATTCAAGACGCCATCGACATTTCCGCGGATGGAGATACCGTGTTGGTTGCGGCAGGAACTTATGAAGGCGTGTTCGATTTCAGAGGCAGGGACGTGGTCTTGGCAAGCCATTATTTAATAGACCCCATAAACGAACATATCGACTCCACCATCCTCGACGGCGCGCAAAACGGCAGAAGCGTCGTCATTTTTCACAGCGGCGAAACCTCCGAGGCGAAGCTGGCGGGATTCACAATAAAAAACGGCGAAACCGGCTTTGGCGGCGGAATCTACATCAACGGCGCAAGTCCAGCCTTAATAAATCTTCTGATTAGGAATAATCATGCCACTCGAAACGGCGGCGGCATATACTGCACCAGAGAATCGAACCCGGTTCTGGATCGAGTGACGCTTGTAAACAACTCAGCCGATGAGGGTTTAGGCGGAATTCAATGCTATAACAATCAATCAACCGTTACTATAATAAACAGCATTATCAGATCAAATAGACCGCAGGTTTTGCAGGATTGGCTGACAGTGGATTTCAGCAACATTGAGGCGGGAATCGAAGGCAGGGAAAACATTAACGCCGATCCACTCTTCGAGGATACTGACAACTTTAACTTCCATTTGTCCTGGGCAAACTATCCGATAATCGACCGTACGCAATCGCCGTGCATCGACAGAGGCGATCCTGAATCCGCGGTCGATCCCGATTGCACGCGAGCCGATATGGGCGCATTTTCCTTCGATCAGGGACTGCCGGCGGATGTAAGTTTGAACGCTGAAGAAATTCATTTCGACTCAATAGAGCAGGATGAGCGAAGCCAATTCGAGTTAATAATCACGAATGCCGGCGATCGTCTTTTGAATGTATATTCGCAATCGATTATTACGATAGAAGGACCTCCCTTTATTTTTATTGCCAGCGGCGGCGGGGAGTTCGAACTGACCGGAGTCGATACGCATTCGACAATAATCGCTTTCGAGCCGTTAATTGTAACCAATTACTCAGCGATTTACCGGATTGAGTCAAATGACGAGTACGAGGGAGTTATCGAGATTCCGGTTACGGGCGCGGTATTGCATGCCGGAAGCAATGAAAGCGGTCTTCCGGCAGAGTTTGGCATAGAAGATGTCTATCCAAATCCGTTTAACTCAAAGGCGGTTGTCAGGTATGGATTGCGGGTTGCTTCAAATATCAACATTGAATTATACGACTTGATTGGCAATCAAATGAAAGTATTATTTACAGGATATAAGCAGACTGGTTTCCATAAAGTTGTAATTTCAGCAGATGATATTCCCGGAGGCGTATATCTGATTCACGCATCGGATGGGAAAGAGGTATCGATTGAAAAAATGGTTGTTATTCGGTGAGGTTTGAATATGCGATATTTTAAATTCGGAAAAAACAGATTGTTTTTTATAGCCAATATCGAAAAAAGTGTAAAAATTTGTTCAATTGGAAATAAACAAGTTTTAATATTGATTTCCAAAAAAATAGAACTATCTTATATTTAAGTCTTTTTGAACTTTTTCTTTTCGAAAATGTCTTTCTAATTTACACAGTTTTTCAAACAAAAATAGTTTGTAGGCTCTGCTATTTGAGCATGCTTTAGAAAAGGATTGTTAATGTCTATCATTACGGTTTCACGAGGCACCTTCAGCGGCGGGAAAGAATTTGCGGAAAATCTTGCGGAAAAACTGGGATATCCATGTGTAAGCCGGGAAGAAATAGCGGAAGAAGCTATTAAACACGGCGTTCCGGTTGGGAAGTTGCAAACCGCTATGGTCAAGCCTCCTCGAGTTGCGAGACGGCTTGGACCGGAAAGAGAAATGTACTTGTCCTTTGCAACAACATTGCTGTGCGACCACGCCCTCAAAGGCAATCTCGTCTATCATGGACATACTGGACACAGGTTGTTGCCGGGAGTTCCAGGCATATTCAGCATCCGCGTACTTAGCGATGACGAATATCGCATAGAAAGCATCGAAAGACGATTGAATCTCAGCCGTCAAAAAGCGATCGAATACATCCGAAATGTTGATATTGATCGCGATAAATGGGTTAAATTTCTTTATGACGTCGATTGGCATGATCCATCTTATTATGATATGGTTATAAATCTCGCGAAGATCAATGTCGCAAATATTTCAACGGCGCTTATCGATATGGCGGAAATACCTGATTTCACGCTGACGCCGGCGGCAATAAGATCGATTAAAAATCTTAGGCTAATCAATAAAGCTCGTTTTCTTTTAGCGAGCGATGAAAGAACCAGTCAAGCGGATTTTAGGGTAACCGCTGGCGAGAAAATACTGCATATAACCTGTATGCCGCACCAGGCTGAAGTTGCGCAATATGTTGAAGACGTTTTGGCTCCACTGGAAGACCATCCAAAAATTAACTGTACAATCGCTGGCAGCAATATACTCTGGTTGGGTGAGAAATTTAGCCGCCACACGGAGTTGTTCGATAATATCGTTAAGATATCCAAGAAATGGGATGCTGCAGTAGAACTTATGAAATACAGCGCAGAAGAAAAATATGAAACCGTGCCTGAAGAGAATGAAATGAAAAGATTTAAACTAAGTCCATCCAACGGCGGCATTGAAGAAGACGTTGAGGAAAAGGACGAAAAGGATTCTTCGGGGGTTTCTGAGGTATTGGACCGCCTGTTAAAGGAAGGTTCGGCGGGAGGCAGTTCAACGGTGTTTGGACGAAAAGAAAACCTTATTTCAAAAATCGGATCCAAAACCAACTACAGCTTAATTGTACTTGGAGATTTGTTTACCGGGAAGTCGTCGGAAGTAAAAAAGCGTTTGAGCAGCGATTTGAAAAATTATCTTACTGACAGCGTTAAAACACCGGTCGCCAGTGAAGAAGAGCTGAAGAAACGTTTGGCGTCCGGTGCGAAGGTTTATCTGCGCATGATATTCTATTTCCTGATTGCCGCAATTATCTTTACGGTGGTATTTATCAATCAGGAATTAGTGTTACAGTTTCTGTCGAGTGAAGAATATAAATCTTACCGGTTCTTAGCCATTATAATGGTCGTGCTGGTTGTGCCGATTTTTGCTTTTTCGTATGGTTCATTTACTCGACAGATATTAAAATTCTTGAAATTGGATTAGGATAGAATGCCATTGGCGTATTTCTGGGAAAATAGACTGTTCTCCCGCGGGAATGACCGCTAAAAGGCAAAATATTAATCAAGAATGTTCGATTTACTCGATGTTTAGTGGTGGCGTTGTAATTAATTTCCTTAGTTTTTGGGATTAATTTAAAAGAGGTTTTACTTTTGATTGGAAGCGAATTATTTATAGAAATAACATCCTTAACCGCTGTACAGGTGGTTGTTTTAGGATTTATCGGGGGCGTTCTCAGCGGTTTTATCGGCAGTGGCGGCGCGTTTTTCATGACTCCCGGCATGATGAATCTTGGCGCTCCGGGCGTTGTTGCCGTTGGCAGCAATATTACCCATAAATTCGGGAAAGCGTTGATGGGATCGCGCAGACATGGCGAGCTGGGACATGTCGATAAAAAACTTGGATTAATTATGCTCATCACTGCGTTTATCGGTATTCGTCTGGCGGTATGGCTGAATGCCAAGTTTTTTAAATTGGGCGGCGGCAGTCATGGCGAAGGCGGCGGCAGCGCTGCCGGAGATTTATATATCAGCACAGTATTTATTGTGATATTAGCCTTGGTTTCAGCATCTATGCTGCGAGACGCTTTAGGAAAAAAAGAGGGTGACGATACGCCTTCGACAAAACTCGCGGAATTCTTTGGCAAAATAAAAATTCCGCCAATGATTAATTTTAGCATTGCCGATGTCAGACTGTCCTTCTGGATTGTGGCTCCGGTCGGATTAGCTACCGGATACTTAGCCGGCACTATCGGAGTCGGGGGTTTTATCGGAGTGCCTGCGATGATCTATATATTCGGGATTCAATCACAAGTGGCAGCCGGAACCGAGCTCTTCTTAGCAATGTTCATGGGCGCTTGGGGCGCGTTAAACTATGCATGGGGCGGCTACGTCGATTTGCGGTTGACGCTGCTGTTATACTGCGGTTCTTTGGTGGGTATATACATTGGTGCTTACGGAACGAAAGTCGTTAAAGAAAGGATGATCCGGCTGGTAACCGGTTTCATAATTATAATATGCGTTTTCAGCCGCACGATTGCTGTGCCGATGTACCTCAGGCAGCTCGGTTTTATCGATCTGGATCCCAAGTGGGACGCGTTTTTTAACGGCGGCAGCAAGGCGTTATTGTTTGCAAGCGGTATAGGCGGTACCGTAATTATTCTTGTGGCGGTAATAAAGGCTTATAGACGGCGTTTGCATATTCAAGCGATGCTGCCTACGGTTTAGAGATAACAACTAATTAAAACCGAATACTTGAACAACAGGAGCTTTTGTTGACAGATCAACTGAACATTTTGGTCATCGACGACGAACCTATAGTCGGCAAACGTTTAAAACCAGCATTGGAAAAAAACGGCTATCGCGTCGAGGCTTTTACAAACGGAAAAGAAGCGCTGGAGAAATTCGACGATGCAGAATTCGACATTGTCGTTACCGATATCAGAATGGACGAGATCGACGGGATCGATGTATTAAATAGTGTTCTTGCTAAGAAACCCGATACGAAGGTCATTATTATCACCGGTTATGCAACCATCGAAATGGCGCGGGAGGCTTTGGCGAAAGGAGCGTTTGATTTCATTTCCAAGCCTTTTAAACCTAATGAATTACGGGAGGTAATTGAGAAAGCGGCTAAGGAAATAGGAAACAAAATAAATTAATTTCTTCTTCCATTCATTCCCATATTTATGCCTGGGAATAATGGCAAAGGAATTCCAATGGATCATTCTAAAGACATTTCCGAAGAGAATCTGAATATAGGATCGAGCGAGTTTGAACGCAAAGCTCAGAAAGCTCTTCTGGAACGCCCTAAGGTCAGCATTCGCGCCAGACTATTGCTTGGATTTCTGCTGTTTTTCGTATTAACAAGCGCAATGATTGTTTCAACCATAATTATTCTCAATAAATTGCACAAAAGCACTGAATTTCTTGTAATTGCCGATAGATATACCAACGAGATTCAACAAGCCAGGCGATTTGAGAAAAATTATTTCCTTTATGGCACAAATATTTCGGATATAATCGAACATATTGAGGCGGGACAGTCTTTAGTCGGATTGTTTTCGTCGGAATTGGAAACTCTGCTGGGAAAAGAAAATCTTCAGATAATGGTCGATCATTTGAATCGGTATCAAGAGTTGATTGAACAGTTAAAGGTGCTGGATTTAAAAAGAAAGCCTAATGAATCGCCGGAACACCCTGAAATAGAAGCCGAACTGCGCGAACACGGATCTTTGATGGTTTCGTTTGCTTTAGAGGCGTCTGAGAAGGAGCGCAACAGTGTGCGCAGAACGTTTAGGATGGCAAAGCGGGCTCCGCTCGTTTATCTGTTCTTTTTACTGATTTTGGCGATTTATGAAGCGATTTTTATTTCAAGGCAGTTGATCGGCAGATTAACGCGCTTGATGAATTTGACGAAGAGGATAGCCGACGGCGATTTTACGCCCATTCTGCCTGAGCGGAGATACCGGGATGAATTTACGAACGTGAACATTGCCCTGAATCAGATGATGCATGAATTGAACCGGCATCAGAATATTATGCTGCAAACTCATAAGCTCCAAGCGGTGGGAACTTTAACCGCCGGAATTGCGCATGAACTGAACAATCCGCTTAATAATATTACGCTAACGGCTGCAATGTTAGAGGAAGATTATGAAGATTTGGACGATGCGGAACGGTTGGATATGGTCAGGGATCTGGTTGAACAGGCTGAGCGCTCGCAGCGCATTATCAAGAATCTGCTTGATTTTGCGCGTAAAAGCGAAATAACGACAGAACATCTTTCGCTGCGGCATTTGCTTGAAGAGACGGTAAAGCTCGCATCGAATCAGATTAAAATACATAAAGTCAAGGTTGATTTGAAATCAGATGAAAATCTGCCGGACATCCATGGCGACAGGCAGCAACTGTCACAGGTATTTTTAAACCTGATTCTGAATGCGCTGGATTCGATGGAGCCGGGCGGAAAGCTTGATATAAGTATTTCGAGAGCCGAATCCGCCGGTTATTTAAACGCCGTTTTTAAAGATAATGGCAAAGGAATACCATCGCATATTCTTCCGAGAATATTCGATCCGTTTTTTACTACAAAACCAACCGGCAAGGGAGCGGGATTGGGACTTTCTGTATCGTTGGGCATAATAAGAAAACACGGGGGAGACGTCGAAGTGGAAAGCTCTGCAGGCAATGGCACAGAGTTTAGGGTAACGCTTCCGATTGCGGAAGTGCCGGCGTCGATTAAAGAACATTAAATTTTTAACATAAACAGGAGATAAACCATGTGGCAAACAAAAGTTGGGGATGTAATGGTTCCGCTGGATCGCTATCCGTATATCATGCACAATGACACTTTGCTGGAGGCGATGGAAAAAATTGAAAACACCGTGATCAATTCCGGCAAACAAAGATCGCTGCCGAGAGTCCTTCTGGTTTTTAGCGAGGAGGGACACTTGCTGGGCATTGTGCGCAGACGCGATATCCTCAAAGGTTTAGAACCGAAATTCTTGGCGCGTAAATCGTTGAATACAAGGAAAAAGTTGTTCGACGCCGAAGAGAATCCACAATACTCGAAAATCGATTATAAAAAGATTCTCAAGGGAGTGATGGAAAACGCTGAAAATCCCGTCTCGGAGGTTATGCTGCCGGTTCAAGCGTTTATCGACTACTACGACCATATTTTCAAAGCCGTCTATGCGATGAATGAATTTGGATATAGCCAATTGCCGGTTTTAAAAGAAGGAAAAGTGGTTGGAGTTATCCGCACCGTCGATATTTTTGCTGAAATTTCTTCTGTGTTGTTGAAAGAGGATTATATCTGGTGAAATCGCTATACCATGCACAGCGCCGCGAAAAGTTTTAACCTAAAAAGTCGCAAATGGATTTTTATTCACAGATAAGTCTATCAGTTACGAGCGTCTGCCATGCATCCTCAACCGGCGGTTAAATTCGGTGCAACGCGGTAAAGGATATCCGTTAGAATTCGTTTGCAGTTTTTTGAGGCATCTTACGTAGTATTACTACGTGCATAAAATAGTTGCCATCTCCAGGAA
>CAZWOY010000066.1:0-13179 GCA_964635255.1 uncultured bacterium | reverse complement strand
TATCCCCCCTTCAGATAGAAGGGGGGAGATTAAGCGGTCTATTTTCCCAGTAATGGGTAAAACTTCACGGCATCCTGAGGGCGGCGCTCTGGTTAAACCAGAGCGCTTCCGTTATTTATGGGTGTAAATAGTTTAAACATGGCTTGACAAGCAAGCCATGGCACACATTATCTCTATCACATACTCTCGTAATTCCAAAGACTTTTAGTCACATACTCTCGTAGTTTCGAAGACTTGCAGTCACATAATTTCGCAGAGTTCATTAGTTTTTTTACAGAATAAACCATATTTCACTTAATCAAACAGACTTTGGTTGTTTTCTGAAAATTCTCGCCCGTCAGACTCAAGATATAAACTCCCGTTCCCAAAGAACCGCCGTTATAATTCAGCGAATAATATCCAGGACTTCGTTTTTCGTTGACCAATTCGCGCGCCAATCTTCCCTGAATATCATAAAGCGCTAATGTTATATCGGTACTCCACGGAATCGAATAATGGATGGTCGTCGTAGCGTTAAATGGATTCGGATAGGCAGACAGGGCGAACGATTTGGGATGGTTAATGTTCGTTTCCCGCCGCGCGCTTACCCATTCGTCGCTGAAAACCTGCACCCGCAATTCGAGCGGCATGTCATAGCCTAAAATCTCATAATCCCGCTGCATCGACAGCCACAAGCGATCCTCCTGCGGATCAAAATCAGCGCCGTAGAATTTGTATTCTCGGATTCCCAACCTTCCATTGAAATGAAGCGCGAAGCCGTTTTGCGGATAGATTCCCCGATAAGGCTGTCCGTAACGATCCAGGTGGGTGACTCGCAATGAATCGTAATCGTCCCACAACAGCCAGCAGCCGCCGTTATTGTCGAGATTGAAAATGCTGCTCCTGCCGAGGCGCATTCCCTCGCCGCCCAGCAGGCGTCGTCCGTTGCCGTCGATTCCCTGCAAAACTCCGGAACCTCGGTCCGTTACTCCGTGAAACCAGAATGTTTCCCCGCCCGCAGGAAAGCACTCCCAACTTAGATTGCTTCGATAGTAGTCATCGAACAGCCTCGCGCTGTCTTCACTCGCGATGATTTCGCCCTCGGCCGAGATCGTTGCCTGTTTCATCCAGAGGATATCGTTCTCGCTATCGTTCTTAAGTCTTGCAGCGAAGATATAATCTTCTTCCTTTTGAAAACCATGTGTAGGATAAGAATTTGATCCCCATCCGTCCAAGACCGCTCTCACATCCCAGATTTCCGCTAGTTCATCGTCAAGCAAGTCGATATGCGTTACGCAGTCCGTTTCCGAGACCACCAGCCAGCCGTGATCCCGCCAATAATCCAAATGTCTCAGCCGGGATGCGGGATATTCGATTTCGGCTGTCTCTTCTCCCTGAATGTTAACAGAATTCAGACTGTACGCATATCGACCTTTTTCGGCGACAATAATCAACTGATCGATTCCATTATCGTACACAGATTTACTCCTCCAGTCCAATCTGCCGTCGGGAAACCTGATTCGCCGGTTGTGCGCTAAATTCTGATCTTCATCCAGTATTGCCAGTTGACCGGAAGTTTCATCGATATACTGCCACAACCATTGTCTGTCGCCGATTCTGCCGGATTCGGCGGGATGGCTGCTCAGGGGCCAGTCAAAATCAAGCGCTCGTCCTTCGAGAGGATAATACAGCTCGCCGTTTATATCGAGCTTCTGACAGAAAAGCGCGTTGTGCGAATAGCCAAGTATGCTGTAGCCGCCGTCGTCCATAACCTGCGCGCCTACCCATCCCGGATAGTATCGATAATCAGGCATTATCCATACGGGGCTGTCGCCCGAAGTGAGCTCGCCGTTTTCATCGTAGCCGAAGCAGCCCATATAGCTGCTTGAAAATACCCAAACCTGGTCATCCGAAGAACAAGTGGACTGACCTCCATGCCTGCGTATTTCCCGCGCTATCGGAAAGTATTTCGGCTGTTCGTCCCATGCCGGTTCGCCTTCCTGATTCAGCGCATAGGCTTTGTAAGAACCGGCGAGGTAACTGTTGGAATCATCTGAAAGCAGCAACGTTTCGCCAAGGCGGTGCAAATCTAGATTCCGAGCGCTGATAAATCCTTCATGTTCCTCATGAGGCAATTGCAGTCCATCCTCGCTCCAGGGAAACCTTTCCTCGCTCAATGGATCCCAGCACACGATCCAGGGCATTTCCCGGACTTGGGGGCAGCAGCCTTCAAGGAAAAATTCACTGTATAATAAATATGCTTTTCCATCGTCCGCTACGAATGCCTCAGATATGATCTCAAAGAGATCCTCAGTATGACGATCGACCAAAACGTCCGAGGCGACTTCCTCGCCCGATGAATCGGTAGCGGTTATGCCGAAACTGTAGTCTGAACCGTTGAAAAATCCAAAAAAGGTAAACAGGCGGATTCCATCGGTAAAGCGATAATATGATCGACCCAGGCCTTCGCGAGGCGGTTCGATCTCGAAGTCTTCTTCCCAACGCAGGACGCCGTCGGAGGTTAAGCGGTTTACTCGTCTATCATAATCTACAAGCCAGCAGCCGCCGCCGCGGATCGGATAGACGCTGACCGAGACTGAATCTATAAAAACGCCGTTTTCATTCCATCCCCGGCGTATTTCTCCGTCCTCATTCAGCGCGTAAATCCAACTTGAGTCGGGTTCAGCGCGAGAATATACGACTAAGACGACGCCGGAATCAAAATCAGGTTCAAGGTAAGCGCCAACTCTTGTCGCACCGCGAAAACGACGGATAGTTTTACCCCCTTCCTCCCAAAGCAATTCACCCTGAGGATCGATTTTCTGCATCCTGATGTTCCATGAATCCTCAGCGCCGGCGTTTTCCCGCCAGCATACAACGACGTTTCCGTCGCCGGTTGCGGCGGTTTTGGGATAGACCGCGTGTGTATCGCCGGTTGAAAGGACTTCAGGACCGCCTTGATAAACAAGCTGTCCGTCCGGCGTCACAATTTGAGCGTAAATTCGAAAAACGCTTTCTTCGTCGCCTTCGAACCAGGTTTTGAAAAACTCGCCGCTGTTAAAGACGGCTGCGGAATTGGATGGATTTATCGGATCGCGGCCCCGCGCAGCTTTGATTCCTTCCGGGGGAAAGCCTGTTTGACCAAACGTTTCCACCGCCATAAAACTAAGAAGAATAACGACCAGCGCGGTCGTCCTGTACCGCCATGCATTTCTCTGCATTGAAATCCTCGCTTGTTTATTGTGCATGTTTCTGCGAAATCCTTGTTTGACTGTTATCTCAAAAGCATGATCTTTTGAATGCGACTGGCTTCCGCCGTCCTAAGCCGCACAAAGTAAAGCCCGGCAGGCCGATCGCCAGCGCTAATCTGCAAGTTGTGCCTTCCGGGCTGTTTGGTTCCGGTATCGAGCTCTTCGACCAGTCTGCCGGAGACGTCGAAGAGATTTAGGTCGATGTGTGATTCAGTTGGCAATGTATAGGTTATGTTTATTGACGAATTAAATGGGTTGGGATACGGAGCGTCAAACCTGAACTCCAAGGGCGCTTCAGGCGTCTCTGTAACTCCTAACGGCTCGCCTATTCCCATCAATTCCACTGTCAGTTCCCGCCGCAGTGAATATACGTCCAGCCTGCTTTCAAATGCGCCGATCGTGTCCGGGGTGAAGAGGATTTCAACGGTTAACTCCTCATCCGGCTGCAATTGTGCGCTGTCATAGACGCCTATGGTGAAAAACGCTTCAGATATGCGAATGCTGTCGATCATGACCGTTTTCGACGCCCTGTTCGTTACGTAAACGGTATCGATCAGCGTATCGCCCATTTCCACGCCGCCAAAATCGAATACCTCCGGCGAAACGCTCAAATCCCAGACGCCAAGCAGCGAACCGACGTCATAGACGCTTAAATCGCTTTGATCGGCGGTGAACAGGTAGCCGCGTTCTTCATCGACGGCAACTCCCTGACAATAGCCCGGCGTGTCGTAGTATCCGACCGGCTGCGGGTGCTCGGGATCATCGAGATCGAAAATCCTGACGCCGTTGTAACCTTCGGCAATGAACAGGTGATTGCGGCTGACGACCGCGCGAATTCCCGAACGGACTTCATTCGTGTAATAAACCTCTTCCGGATTCAGCGGATCCTCGATGTTGACCACTGACATCCCCGATCCGCCAAGTCCGCCGACCAAATAGAGATAATCGCCGCGCCGGACGCCGTCCGCTTTTAATCCGCCGCTCAACTGTTCCCATTCGCCAACACGCTCGATATTGTCATAGTCGCTCCAATCATAGGTTATCACGGCATAGAATTGCCGGAAAGCGCGGCCGGTAGTAAAAAGTAAATCTCCATTGGGAAAAACCTTGTAATGGTCGTTAGTTTCATCGCTGACGAAATTAACTAATCGCTGCGGTTGAGCGGGATCAGCAAGTGATTTTACTCTGAATATAGTATTATCGCCGGCAGTAAACATGAAATCGCCTTGGTAGGTTGGACTGCGACCGGTACCGGTACGATTATCATCCGGTCCTCCGCCAAGTATTTGCTCCGGATTTTGAACATCATTTATATTGAAGATATTCAGTGATACACTTCCACCAAGACAAACAAGACTGTCACGAATAATCTCGATATCTCTAAATCCCCTATCAAAAAGGCTGGGCAGCGAGTCCATCTCGAAAACCTGAATCGGATGATGCGGATTCTCAACCGAATAGATGCGCCAGCGTCCGGCAAGATAATACCTGTCCTCCCGGATTTCAGGCCAAATTCCCGTATGGCTGTCGGCGGCGTAGATATAACCGTTTTGATAGACAACATCCCGGATTACGCCGTTGGTTAAATTGACGTGCTGAATGCAGGGATCCGTCTTGTCGGCTACGTTGACTATTTTTAATCCACGAAGAGTGGTTGGTGAAAAAACGTAATTACCGTTAAAATCGATCATATTCGAACCAATTAGATCCATTGCGCCGGAATATCCTATTGTTCTGATGTCATTCAAATTCCGCACATCTGTAACAACACAGGCGCCATAGTCAGTGAAGAGATATCCATTTTGATAAATCACACCGTACCCATACATTCTATTTATGTAGGATCCAATACACTGAATTTCCCGTGGTTGGCTGATATCAAGTACGACAAGTGAATCACGAGCACAAAAAGCAAAGTCCTCATTTAAACTAAAATCTCCTCCTGCACCAGCGCCTTCATATTGGCCTTCTATCCTGAATTCTCGCGGATTACTTATATCTATAGCAGTCAGGTAATATCCATCAGGTGATTGAATCGTCCAAAGGAATTCATTATGAACAGTAAGTCTTTTGATATCACGTGCGCTGAATTGTAAAAAACCAAGTAATGAGGGATCCGTCGGATCGGAAATATCAATTGAATATATTCCAATTCGATCCCTGTTCAAATAAGCGACGCCTCGCCAGACAGTAATTGCAATAAATCCTCCTTCCTCCTCCCATGATCCCAGTTTTAACACTCTATTTAAATCCGATATATCATAAATCTGCAATCCTCGCGAACCGTCCGCGACGTAACAAAGCGTGTCGTCGAGGAACAGAGCGTTTGCCTGGCCGGGGGTGGGGAATCGTGCGATCTCCACCGGCGGCTCTTCGGGATTCTCTTCGTCGAACGTATAAACGACTACACCATAAGTGTTAGCACAGAAAATATTTTCACCGACGATTTTAACATCCTGATAATCGCCGGAAACGAACGCTTCAGCGACAAATTCAACATTCCGGTTCGGCTGGCTGCGGGTTATTCCCGCAGCCAGCATGATGAACAAAAGGATTAATAATCGATATCGAATTAATCGATTCATTTTACTTGACCAATAGAACTTTTTGAACTCGTTCCCACATTCCAGCGTGGGAACGAGTTTTTGTAGGGGTACCCTATTTACTGCTAAGTGCATAAAATAGTATTATCTTGCGTGAAATCTGCTGGTTTGTAAACATCGGAGCAATATTCAGCATTGTCAAGATGTTAGGAGATTGCTTAGCCGGCTAAATGCCGGCTCGCAATGACACTGTTTTCTGCGCGTAGCAATAAACGGATCCGAATCGCCGTCGATATCGCCGAACGCGGGAATCTGAACTTCGATTTCGGGGTCGATCACGATTGATTTGCCCTCCAGTCCCGCAGCCATATCCGCAAATTATCCTGCAGCAAATCGTAAATTTCATCGTTCGATAACTCCGCATCGATCAAGCTTTGCGCCAATTTTTTTGACGGCGCGACGCCGATATCGTTTTTACCGTCGCCTTCTAAGATTTCTTTTATTTGCTCGCCTGATTGCGAATAGCTGTCTTTCTTCATACCTTGATCGTAAAGCAAAAGAAAGCAACCGGTATCGCAAAGAAGACTGTATTTTTCCCAGTCGAAGCCGGCTAAATTTGTCCGGTAAAGCAACTGTCCGTCCCAGATCCCGGCGATATGGGAAGCGGTTTCAGGATCGACGTTTCTTATTAGCGCTTTCACGTTTGTATTCCGGCAAATTTCAGCCAGCGATTCGATCTTTTTCAGCGACTTCCGGTTTATGCCGCGCCTGCCGCTTACTATGTCCGTCAGGTCGATGAAGGATAAGCCCAATCGCTCCAAACTTTTCACAGCCTCGGGGCTTTCCGGCAGTTGTTCGGCGGGGACGGCGATTGTAAGTCCGGCGAATGAAGTGCCCTTGTAGTCTTTCATGGACGAATCCGCCATGAAAGCGATTCCGCACTCTTCCGCCTTGGACCGCGCGATTTCGATTTCCTTTAACAGGCATTCCGATCCGGTTTTTCCACCTGCGCCTCCAATGTTTACGATCGCCAACGGTTCGGGATAGTTCACGCCTTTCACGACCTTATAAGGCGCCTTCCATTCTTCGTTCAAATCCATAAATTTTATTCCGCCGCCGCTGTGAAGCAGCCATGCGGCTTTATCGACCTCCGGCGAAAGCGGTTCGGGATATTCGGCTAAATTCAGAGCGCAATGATAAACCATATTGCCGACGGCTTTCAGAATTTCAGGCTTAATCGCACCGGCTGTATCGTTTGGGGTGTGGTAGTTCGGATGATCGCCTCTCGCGCCTGCGATGTAGCTGGGGATTCCCTCCTTGCGAAATGATGCATGATCGCTGCCGGGATAAAGTCCCCAGAAACCGAGCGCGTCTAACGCAGAATCGGGATAGGCGGCGAACATAATCTCGCCCAGCTTCGGGAATTCATTAATGCCGGCGATTCCAAGCGAGCCGTCGCCCTGTCCGACCATGTCCATGTTTATCATCGAGACGATTTTATAATCGCCGATGGGCAAATCTTCAACCAGTTTGCTCGATCCGACCAAGCCTTCCTCTTCGGCGGCGAAACCTGCGAACATAATGGATCGGCGCGGCTTGACTTCCCTATTGCCAAATATTTCCGCCAACTCCATCACTACAGCCGCACCCGAAGCGTTGTCGTCGGCGCCGGGATAGATATTTCCCTCGGCGTCCACCCCGTGGTGATCTATGTGCGCTCCGATCAGGATGGCTTCGTTTGTTAGCTCGGGGTCTGAACCGGGGATAACCCCGACGATGTTTTGTGTCCGGCGTTCGGGATAATATGTTCCGCTCACTTGAAATTCGACTTCGACATTGAGTTCGCGGCTTACAGGTTTGGGTTTCGCGTCAAATTCTTCATACCATTCTTCAATCGTTTTTCCGGTTGATTTTATCAGACTGTCGGCAAGAACGCTGGAAATCCAAACGGCGGGCAGCCCGGCGCGGTAGTATTTTTCGGTGATCGTAGCGAGTTTGGGCGTTTCGCCTTGAGTCATCATAAATCCAACCGCGCCTCGTTCGAGAGCGGCTGTAGATTTAAAACCGCTTGCTCGTTCGTCGTCCCACTCGATATTCGGCAAGTTGGGCGTTCCTCGCATCGCAAGAACCACCGCGCCTTCCAAATCGACGCCTTCAAGTTCATCCCAGCCCTTTTCAGGCGCGCTGATTCCATAACCGACGAAGACTAACTTTCCTTTGGCGGTTCCGAATCCCGAATATTTATAAATATTGTAATCTTCCCACATAAAAGCGGAATCAACCTGTTCTTCGCCGTATCGGATGGTAAAATAGGCCGGCAGGACATATTCGCCGGCGCCATAGGTAAAACGATGGAAATAACCGTCTTTTTCGAACGGCTCTTCCAATCCTAGTTTCTGAAAATGACTCGAGATATAGGCGTCCGCCTTTTCTGCGCCGGCAAAACCGCTGTACCTGCCGCGCAGCGAATCCGAAGCCAAGACGCTGACATGATCCCAAGCGCGGCGGCCGTCGAAGCCGGTTTCCCACGCCTCGCTTCCCGGCAAGACGAGGTTGTCCGGTTGATTTTCTGAGAAACAAATGGAAGATACTAATAAAAGAAACAATGCGATTAAACGGATCGAATTCATGGCAGAGCCGATTTTTTGGGAATGAATTTTACTCTTGGTTATGGTGATAATAATGTGTTTTGCGATAAATATCAATGAATATCGGTGGATTTATCGAAGATGCAGAAAAACGAAAGGGAACGCAGATGAACGCGGATTTTTTTGGAAGAAATTATTTAAACGCTTATGCGCAAAGCAGCCGGAGTGCGCTACTACTATGTGCATAAAATAGTTGCCATCTCACGGAATCCGCTTGACGAGGAATACTATGCAATATCAAGATGTTAGGAGATTGCTTAGTCCGCTAAAGGCAGACTCGCAATGACACTTTTTCATGCACGTAGTAATAACGGTCAGGAACATACAATTAATTAAACAACTCGGAAATGCCTATGCAGAAAAAGCCTTCTTTATCGACGTTGGTCGAATCTACTTCGACGATTTGCGTTTCAGTGTTCATTGTTTCTCCTGAAAAATCAATGGGAAAATAAAAAAAAATCTACCGGTAGGGCAGGCGTCTCTGCCTGCCTTCGAAACCTTGCAGAGACGCACTGGCAGGCAGAGACGCACTGGCAGGCAGAGACGCACTGGCAGGCAGAGACGCACTGGCAGGCAGAGACGCCTGCCCTACCAGAGAAGTTAATTTTCATGTTGCGTGGCGAAGCTCGCTTCGTGGGCAATTATTGGGAAACCGGAATGGATGATTACCGTATTCAATCCGTGAAAATCCGCTGCTACCGCCCTTATCCGCGTTTTATTTTTCCCAAAATGTAAAAAGAGCCGGATATTAAAACCGGCTCTTTTCGTATTTCAGTGCCGAGGGCGGGACTCGAACCCGCACACCCGCAAGGAGTACTGGTCCCTGAAACCAGCGCGTCTACCAATTTCACCACCCCGGCAGCATGAAACAGTTATATCTAATTGTAAACGGCAAAGTTCCGCTACTCGCCGTCTTCCGGAATCGTTTCGAATCCGCCTTCGCCTTCAGCAGCTCCAGCTCCGCTCGGAGGTCCGGACTCTTCCATCGGGACTTCCAGGTCCTCGATAGCCGGCAGATTCGCAGCGGGCATTTCCTTTAACACCTCCTGCGTTACGCTTTTTCGCTCCATGCCCGCACTCGCAAGCAATGAGAGCGTAAGGCTCAATATCATGAAACCTGCGGCTAAATAGCGCGTTACCTTCGTAAGGATATCCGCCGTGCCGCGCGGGCCGAAAAACGCCGTCGTTCCCGTTCCGCCGAAGGTGCCGGAAAGTCCGCCGCCTTTCGACGATTGGAGCAGGATCACAATAATCAAAAGTACGCAGGCAACCATGTGGATCGCCGTTAAAAGTATCTTGACAACAACCATTGTATTCGTTTAGTTAAACTTAGTTACAACTCAGACTCTCAATATACGATATTATACCTCGATTGGTCAAGAAAATTTCCAGCTAATTCAACCAATTTTACTTTTTTAGGCTTAATATCCTTGACGAGTTCAATTATTATAACTATAATAAAGATGCATGCCGGAGTGGTGGAATTGGTAGACACACCATCTTGAGGGGGTGGCGCCTTTTCAGGTGTGCCGGTTCGAGTCCGGCCTTCGGCACTTTAGATATTAAAATCGAGTCGGCGCATTGCAGCGCGGCGCAAATAATTCGCGCACTAAAATTGGATGGAACAGATGAATAAAATTGCGCTGATCGAAGATAACGCTGATAACAGACTTCTGATTGGGGCAATGCTTGAGGATCGATATGAAGTCATCGAGTATGAAAATGGAACCGAAGCGATTAATGGTCTCAAAAATCTCACGCCTGACGTAATCTTGCTTGATATTTCACTGCCGGACATCGACGGAACTGAAGTTTTAGCGGAATTGCAGAAAAATAGCAATCTTAAGGATGTTCCTATAGCGGCTCTTACAGCTCACGCTATGGTTGGCGATCGCGAAAAATACATTGCACTGGGCTTTAATGATTATATTACAAAGCCGATACTCGATGAAGAGGAATTTTTAAGACGGATCGAATCGTTGAAGTGAATGTATTGACCTTAAAATTTCCGCTTCTTTTTAAGAAAAAAAACAGCTTAGACCGGTTTACGATGTGAGAGAGATGACTGATTCCGAACGAATAAAAAGATACATTGAATTGGTTGAATTTTTGCCGCAGCCGGTCTTTGAAATTGATCGAACCGGAAAATTAATATTTCTGAATCGCAGCGGGTATAATATGTCCGGTTATACAACTGAGGATTTGGGGAAGGGCGTCTATTCTCACGATATAATTGCTCCGGAGGACAGGGATAGACTGCTCGAAAATACTCGGCGGATTTTAAACGGCGAATATATAGGCGAGACAGAATATACGATAATCAAAAAGGATGGAACGCGATTTAACGCCGTCGTTCACTCATCGCCAATTGTGAATGATAATAAAATTTCTGGTATTCGCGGCGTTATTTTTGATGTTACATTGAGAAAACAAGCCGAAGAAAAAATACGCAACCTTAATTCAGCGCTAAAGGTCATTAGTGATATCAATCATATTATTAATATTGAACGTTCCAGAGAGAAATTACTGCAGAGTATTTGCGAGACTTTAATACAAAATAGAAATTATTACTGCGGATGCATTTCACTTGTACAAGACTCTGAGAATCTTGAAATTGTCGCGCATGCTTCAAAGACAAAAGACAACAGCGCAATGCTGGATCTATTTCAAAATCCCTGCGTATTGTCTTTTCTGAAGAACTCGCTAACAAAAGCAGACGTTGCCGTAAGTGACGATTTAGGCTGTATTACTGAATTGATATGCTCCGATATCGAATATGCAAAAAAACGCATTATGGCGGTAAGGTTAGTATATAAAGATGAGATTTACGGAATTCTGAGCGTGATGACGTCAGATAGAATTCTAACCGATAATGAGGAACGTTTGTTATTCCAAAGCATCGGCGAGGATATCGGTTATGCTCTATTCAATATCGAACTGGCTGAAATCAGATAATTGACCGATGAATTGCTGAAGGACGCTATCCGGCGGGAAAAGGAAGCCAATCGCGCTAAAAGTGATTTTCTTTCGAAAATGAGCCATGAACTTCGGACTCCACTTACTTCTGTTATCGGCTTCTCGAATCTTCTACTAAAAAACAAGCAGAATAATCTCACCTCAAAGGACTTGACGTTTCTGCAGAGAATATTGGATAACGGTAAGTATCTTCTGCAATTAATCAATGATATTCTGGATTTGTCAAAGATTGAGGCGGGTAAATTTCAGCTTGAAATAACTTCCGTGGATTTGAGACATTTAGCAGCGGAAACTGCTGAACAGTTGAAAACGCAAATTACGGATAAAAATCTAAAACTTATTACGAAAGCGCCTGAAGCAGTCAATCCTATTAGAGCTGATGAATTTCGTCTGAAGCAGATTCTTTTCAATCTGTTAAGCAACGCTATCAAGTTCACAGATAAAGGCTGCGTTTCCATAAGGTTGTTTACTGATCCTGAGACGAATGATCCGCTGAAAATCGATGTTTCCGATTCCGGTATCGGAATACCGGCGGAAAGAGTCGATGCAATTTTCGAACCTTTTCAACAGGCAGATACGAACACAGCAAAAAAGTTTGGGGGTACAGGGCTGGGGCTGAATATTTCTAAATCGCTTTTAGAACAGATGGGATTTGGGATTAAAGTTACAAGCAAGGTGGGAAAAGGTTCCGTTTTTTCGATTATGTTTAGAAAAAACTTGTCAAATTGATAAATATTCGTTATAATCCAAAAATTGAATCCATTTTTTCAATTCATTTACGTAATACAACTAAGTTATCTTTGCTTATAGCTACAAGATGTGATACAAGACAAGGTTTCCTGCGATTCGGATCAACTTCTTGAATATTTCAGGTTGAAATATTACTATTAAGTGCATAAAAGAGTTGTTTTCTCGAAGAATCCACAGCATTGCGAAATCTAAGCTATTACAAGATATTGGGAGATTGCTTAGTCTGCTAAAGGCAGACTCGCAATGACGCTATTTTCTGCACATAGTAAAAAGGTTCTGAAAGAGGTTGTCGCCGAAGCGGATTCCTATTTGTACAAAGCGAAAACGACCGGAAGAAATCGCATCCTTTCGCCGCTTCAGGATACGGATATGCCGCCGAAGCTGGTGTTTTTTGCGGAGGATGATCCATTGATCGCTTCTGTAGTAAACCACAGATTAAAACGCGAGGGATTTAATGTCAAACACTTTAAGAATGGATCTGAAGCGCTTAAAAACATCAAAGAGAACGATGTTCAGATTTTCATTCTCGATGTGCAAATGCCTGTGATGGATGGTTTTGAATTATTGGAGAACATTCGCAAAACGCCGCGATTGAAAAAAACTCCGATAATAATGTTAACTGCTTTGGGCCAGGAAAAAGACATTCTGCGCGGTTTTGAACTGGGTGCCAATGATTATATAACCAAGCCATTTTCACCGGTTGAGTTGATGACGCGAGTTAGAAGGCTGGTTGTTTAAGAATGAAGATTTTACTTATCGATGACGATCCCGATATTCATTTAATCGCCGCTTTTAGCCTCAGGCAGGGAAACCATGAAGTGGTTTCGCTTGAGGATGGATTAAGAGCCGTCGAAACGGCGCGTGATGTTCGACCGGAATTAATACTTCTGGATTACTTTATGCCGGATATAAAAGGACCGGAAGTCTTTGAACAGTTAAAAGCTAACGAAGAAGTGAAACAAATTCCGGTTATTTTTTTTACTGGGAAAATAAAAAATTCCACCGGTAGGGCAGGCGTCCCCGCCTGCCTTC
>CAZWOY010000065.1:7056-13347 GCA_964635255.1 uncultured bacterium | reverse complement strand
AATAACAATATGAGGTCAATATGCATTCCCACGCAGGAGCGTGGGAACGAGGTAAGATGGATTCCAGCTTTCGCTGGAATGACTGCGGTTGTTTTTGTTTGTGTTTATGGGCAGGTTGGTTTGTTGGAATGACTGCGGTTGTTTTTGTTTGTGTTTACGGGCAGGATGTTTTGCTGGAATGGCTGACCCCTGGTCGGAATGTCGAACAGGAGTGTTCGACCTACTTGGTTTAAGCGCTTGACGCCCAAAGCCTTTATTCTAATCTATCTATCTCTGAATTTTCAATCCGATGCGCACGGATCTGCCGGCGATATTCCAGTCGTGAATGTAGAGCAATCCGAACTTGCCGCGGCTCCTTACTGAATATACGTTATTTCTATCGCCGCCTCGAATGTAGGCGATATAGTCTTCAGGATAGTTGCGGGCGTAATGCCTGACGCATTCATCGTCGTCGAGCGAGGCAAAGAAAATGCTGTCGGTTGACCCGATGAATCTGAATTTTACGTCGTATTCCGGATGCGCGGCGCCGGACAGCGTCAAATCAGGTCCATGCAGCGTTATGCCGTAAAGCGAATCGGCGGGGTCGTCGAATACGAATAAGGGGCGCGAGTTCAGCGGATTTCCCGAATTTGTGTCGGTATAGAACAGCGTCGAAAAAAAACTGACATGCACCGCCGCGTTTTCCTGGATGTTTGTGTTGTCGTAAACTTCAATATCAAGCGTATGTTCGCGATAGCCGCGGGTTGGGCTTAAATAATGCAGCCAGTAAAAACTGTTTGAGTACAATTCAAGATCGTGCAGAATTTCTTCGAACGTTAATTCAAGATCCGTAAAGTCGTTGATATAGTAAAAGCCTTTCGTGCCGATCATCTCAAGGACGTCCACGTCGATTTCAGGTCCGACGCCGATTGTATAGACGTTTTTGTTCTCTATCGCCTCACGCGCTTCATCGAGCGTATGCGAGAACTGGGTATCCCGGCCGTCGGTCATAATGACCAGAAATCCCTGCTCGATGCGCGTTACGGAGTAGATGTCTTCATAATGGGACGCGCCTTCGATTACGGCTCCGTAGAAGTCCGTCGTTGGCGCGCCTAAAGGAATCGATCGTATAGCGTTTCGCAGCGCTTCTTTGTTGGTCGTAAAGTCTTGGATCAAAGATGGATACTCTGAAAAAGAGTAAACGGCGAACAACTGGGGTCCGGAAGCCTGGTCGATCATGTTTATGGCGGAGCTTTTAATCTGGGACAGGTTGTTGCCGACGCTGAAGCTGTTATCCAGCATTAGCACGACTTTCAGGGCATATTGTACGTCGTCGCTTTTTCCGATCTGCAGATTGGATTCATAGCGCGAGATCAGTTCGCCGTTCTCAAGCACTCTGAAATCTTCGGTCGTTAAGTCGGAAACGCCCTGGTTGTTCTCGCGGCTGGCAACCTGAAAAAAGACGTTGACATAGGACGGCGGCGAGGTATTTACATTATAGGCTTCGAGGTAAAAATCGCGAGTTTCCGGCTGCGGATCGGGGTCGTTGTCATTATCGTCGTCGTCATCGTTATCGTTCCCGCCGTTGTTATTATTCCCGTTTTCATCGATGGGCGCAGTGGTCTCTTCAACGCAGCCTGCAAATGAGATCAGAAGCAGCGATCCAATGACCAGAATTACGATTAATCGAAACATGCTTTTACCTGTGTTACCTGTGTTTAGTATAAGATAACAATATATTTCCGCAGGTCAATTGCGTTAGGTCAATTTTTGGAAGCGGTCGTATATTTTGATCGGGGGAGGTTTTTTCTTTGCGGCGGATTGGGATGGGGAAGGGAGGGAGTGAGCAAGTAAGAAAGTTAGAAAGTAAGAAGGTTAGAAGGGTGGATGTGCGGCTCGGTTTGTCTGCCCGCTATTCCCCACTTATTAATAAGAATTTATGCTTGCAGACGCCCTCGTCTGCAAGCTCGCGCACTCCATTTATGGATAGTCTGCTTCGCGGGAATGACAAAGCGAGGATTATTTACACGTATTTAGCGCTTAATTTGGTAAATCACGCAGGATTAATATTGTTATTACTACGTGCAGAAAAAAGTGTCATTGCGAGTCTGCCTTTAGCAGACTAAGCAATCTGCTAACATCTTGACAATGCCGGTATTGCGCTAATGTTATCAAAACAACTGAACTCCCAAAAGATAAAACTATTTTATGCGCTTATTAATAACGCCAATAGCACGGACAAGATATTCGATGAGTTATTGATATGATTATCAGGCAAATTTATTTTGCCTGATAATGAATTCTTGATTGAGTTTTCCAAAGATACGGAATAGTGCGCTTCATGCCGTTAGGTGCAGGGATTTCATCGGGAAATCTAAATCTTGCTAAAGTATTTATAAATATTTTATCGATACTTTCGATAATTTTATTTCTCTTCATTTCTTCCAGATCTACGCTATAGCGATTTGGCGGGGTCCAAATTTTATTTTTAACTTTAGGTCGTTCCTGATTTATTATTAAAAATGCAGGTTTTATATCGCTGTCAGCCGTAATTATGTAAATTGAATCGCAAGTTTCCAGTAAAGCGTCGCGAACTATCATGCTACCCAATGCTACATCTGAAGCTTTTTCTTCGTAAACTGAAAACTTATTACTGCGTGCATAAAATAGTTGCCATCTCCAGGAATCTGATAGAATGCGGATATTAATCAATATCAAGCATTATCAAGATATTAGGAGATTGCTTAGTCTGCTAAAGGCAGACTCGCAATGACACTTTTTACTGCTTTTAGTAATAACAAAGGTTTGATATTCCTTACAATTATGTTTATGCCTTATTGATTTATTCCTGAACCAACCATTATGAACTCTAATCTTATTCACAATTAGCCTGAATCATTTCAAAATAATTGTTGTGTCTCTCGACCTTATCCTTTGGATTTTCGGGAGGGGCAGTAAAATAATGGATGGTTTGCATTTTCTCAAATTTGCGATACATCAGAAATCGACATAATCCTTCGGAATCCGCTTGATGAGGAATACTATGCAATATCAAGATGTTAGGAGATTGCTTAGTCTGCTAAAGGCAGACTCGCAATGACACTTTTTCATGCACGTAGTAATATTATATAATACGATGACTTTTAGATTTATCAGTACATTCCATACCCTTCGATTTTTTACTTAAGAATTTTTCAATATAAGACTATATATTTCATACTTCGATATTTATACAACTGTTAATATTCATGTGGCTTTATTCCAAATTTATCAGCCAACGCTCTTAATTCCAAATCCGATATGTTCTGCTTCATCCCGCCCATCGACAGTACTTTCACCAATATCTCCGCCGCCTTTTCCGCCGTATCGACCAGACCGAACGCTTCGTCCAGAGTTGCGCCGGTTCCGAAAACGCCGTGGTGGGGCCAGAGGACCATAGCGTGAGTTTTCATCAGCTCTGCGGTGGCTGTGCCGATTTCTTCGGATCCCGGGATCATCCAGGGAAGTACGCCGATTCCCTCTGGGAAGACGATGATGCATTCGGAAATCATCTGCCATAGGGCTTTGGTGAACGTCTTCGTATCGAGCTTCAAGACGAAGCTGAGAGCGATGAGATTAGTGGCGTGGACATGCAGTACGACTCTGTTTTTGCCGTTTGTGGCGTCTTTGCGGACTGAGTGAGTCAAAAGGTGGGCGGGCAGTTCGCTCGTCGGTCTGGCGCCGTCCGGCAGCCCCCAGCAGATTCGATAATGTCCGCCCCGCTCGTCGATCTTGATTATGCCGAGGCTGCTTTCGGGATCGAGGGCGGCGTTGCGGAAATATTTTCCGGCTCCGGTTATGAGGAACGACTCGCCGGCAAGGTCGGGAGCTTTCAACGGCAGGGGGAATATTCTGTCAGTATCGCCGCCGGAAACGTAGGAATCGAACTCTTCCTTAGTTAAACGATAGCTGAGGTTTCCGCCGTTGCGCTCGCCCCAGCCTTTCAGCCAGACGTCGCCGGCGATTTTTACGAAATCTTTCAGGAAGTCGGAATTCAGGATGTTTTTGGGCATTGGGGCTCCTTTTTTTACCACAGAGGCGCAGAGGGCGCAGAGGGTTTTTGGTGTATAAAATAAGATATGAGGGCGTGGGTTTACAAGGGTGGGAGCGTGTTGTATGCGCCGGAATCACTCGTTAACAATCTCCCGTGCGGGAACGAGGTCATAAGAATAAAGCGGGACGAATTAAAAAAATTGAAAAAATATGTATGATATACTTGACAATTGCAAAATAATCTGTTATATTGTTCACTAAACAATTTAGCAGTTTAACGGAGACATTTTACAATGTTAGGCAGTAAAGTACAGGAAATCGACGTCGATAAGCTTCTTATCGAAATCGACGATCTTAAAAACCGGGAAGGGCAAACGGTTAAAAACAAAGACGGCGGAGCCAACCGTCAAAATACCGTCAATCGCCTATCCGAACGGCAGAAACGCCGGATGGAAAAACTTGGCGTCAGGCGTTTCCGGAAGGCGGTTAAGCCTTCGTGGAACGGAAAAGTCGGGAAAAAAGAAACTAAGTCCGACGCCTTTGACGAAGGATTCAGATGCGGCAGATGACGGTTTTTAGCGGTCTTTTTTTTGCCCTGTAGTGTATAATATATACAACATTACAATTCATTCAAAACATGGAGACAAAACATGGCTTCACAATTTACAATCGATAACAACGGCATCGGCGGGACTCCTTTTCTGACGTTCTCAGTGGATACCACCGCCGATAAGGACTTCACTCAGACCGACCTCGACTCCAATCTGACGGCGTGCGTGATCTCAGATTCCAACGAGGCCGGCATGGGCGCCGACGGCGGCAAGCTGTTCGGCAAGGTTGTCTGGGTTTCGCAGGAACTGCAGTCGGGAACGACCGTGCCGGCATTGTGCGCGGTTCAGGCTCGCGGCGTCGCGCGATTCAAGTATGCAGCGACTGCGCCCGAGGTCAATCAGATGGTCGAGGTCAACGGCGAAGGCAAGGTTAAGCAAGCCTCAGCGGACGCCGATATCGCCGCCGGAGGCCACCTCATGCGCGGGCAGGTCATCGCGGTAAACGCCACAGCCGGCACATGCGACGTGTGGCTGGGCTAATTCGCAAACTCTTTAAACAAGGAAAACAAAATGGAAACTACAATCGATACCTCAAAACAACTCAAAGAACTGGTCACCCGCCATTCGCGCGCGGGCGATCTCTCGCTGTACGCCGAAGCGCAAGAGCAGGGCGTCAGCTTTTCAAAACTGTTGGAACAGATCGATCCGAGCGATCCTAAGAATCCACTCGACGCGTTCGAGCGGCAGCTTCAACTTCACGGAATCGTTCCGAACGGAGTGCGGTCGATTACGATGGAGCAATTCTTCGTTGGGTCGGGACTCATTCTTCTGCCGGAATACATCCTGCGCGAGATTCAGCGCGGCTGCAGGATGGTTCAGGATCCGAACGAACTGATCGCTTCGACCGTTTCCGACACAGGTCCGACAGTGCGACCGATTTACATCAAGACGACCGCGGCGAAGACTTCATTGGGCAAGCGCGGCAGCGGCGGAGGCGGAGCTTATCCGCGCGTCGAACTGCTCTACCGGGACAAGGAAGCGGCGGTTATCGACCGGGGACGTCAGTTCGACTTTTCCTACCGGGTGGTCAGGAATCAGAAACTGACTGAATTCCGCGTTTTTCTGAACTGGATTGGCGCGCAGATGGCGTACGACGAGATCGACGACATTTACAACGTTTTGCTGAACGGCGACGGGACGTCTCCGGCAGCGACCGACGTGTTCAACGGCGCCGCCGGCACCTTCGCCTATACCGATCTGGTTCACCTCGCGATGGCGTTCGAGGTACCGGCGCGGATGACGCATATCCTTGCGCTGGGAACCGACGTCGAGACCATCGTCAACCTGAGCCAATTTCAGGAACCGAACGCCTGGCGGGAAGCGGAACTGTTCACCCGCACCGGAGACTACCGCTCGTTCCTGCCGGTCAACGCCAAACTGGTCGTTGCGCCGAATGCCACCTCGACGAAAGTGCTCGGTCTCGACTGCCGGTTTGCGGTGCGCGAGACGGTCACGCAGCCATTGATGATCGAAGCTGAAAAGGTCATCAATCAGAAGCTCGAATCAGCGGTGGTGTCGAAGGAGTCCGTCTATACGGTTATGGTCGATGGGGCGGCTAAGCTGTCGGATTATTAGGGTGATTGATCGCCCCCTGCCCCCTTAGGAAGGGGGGTGGTGGAGATTAGAGAGCTTGCAGACGCCCTCGTCTGCAAGCTCTTGCTGGGGCAAA
>CAZWOY010000065.1:0-6956 GCA_964635255.1 uncultured bacterium | reverse complement strand
TTCGCTCTGGTTGATAGATGGGTGAAAAAAAAATGTGCGCTCTGATTCGATCGGGTGGATCCCCCTGCCTCCCCTTGGAAAGGGGGTTGTGGAGATTAGAGAGCTTGCAGACGGGGGCGTCTGCAAGCTCTTGCGGGGGCAAGGGATTTGCTCTAGTTGATAGATGGGTGAAAATAATTTGTGCGCCCTGATTTGATCGGGTGGATCCCCCCTGCCTCCCCTTGGAAAGGGGGTTGTGGAGATTAGAGAGCTTGCAGACGGGGGCGTCTGCAAGCTCTTGCGAGGGAAAGGTGGTATTGGGTTGGGGTGGTAATGGGGCAGGTTTGGCTGACGGATTGGCTAACAACACCAATAAAGTAATAATTCGGAGAGAGAAAAAATGGCGATTAATAAGACGCTTAATTATTTGATGGCTAAACGGGCTGAGACGCTGTTGTGCTTCTCGGCTTCTGTGACTACGCTATCGACATACTTGAATGGCTCCGGCGGGCAGGCGGGGGATGGGTTTCCGACGCCTAAGAATTGCCGGCTCTACCGGTTGGATTGCTGGGATGGATCGCAACTGGTCAGCGCAACCGGAAACGTTCCGGCGTCGCAGGGGGATCGTATATCGGTTTACGCTACCTACAACGGACTGTCGTTCGACGTCGAGGTTCGCGTGAACGGGATCAGTACGACGCTCATAGCGCTGGGAGCTAACGCGAATGCGACGCTTTACGCTACCGTGCATTTGCAGATGATTTAAACCGAAAGAAAAATCTAACATAAAGGATAAATCATGGGATGGACAGATTCCGATACTGTTAAGTCGCATCTTTTGGCGCTCGATCAAAATCCGAATGTCTATTCGGACGTCGAAGCCGCCGTCGACACCGACGGTAAAGCGGTCCTGCCGCATAGGGGACTTGTCGAAGACAGTGAAAAAGTGAAAATTCTTAAGCTATTAGAGCCGGATTCGCAATCCGGCGTTACGATGAACGGGGAAACCTGGACGCAACTCAGTTATGGCGATCTCGTTCCGGGAGAAATTGTGATTGCGGACGACGATGGACTGCAAACCATCTATCAAATGGACGCCGATTATTGTTTTAATCCTCAGGATGGTGAAATCAGGCGCATTTCAGGCGGTTCGATCGGCGACGGCGCTTCGGTGCAGACATATTATCGTCGCTATCAGGTTATGGTTGAAACTGCGGATTACGCGATCAACTACAGCCTTGGTGAAATTGAAATTGTTGTTGGCGGCGGACTGGCGGAAAACACGACGATCTGGGTCGATTACCAGCTTTCGGCGGCTTCCGGCGTCGATAATCTGATAGATGGAGCGATCACCGAAGCGGAGGATAAAATCCTTTCCCGGTTGAAAGACGATTATTCTTTCGATTCCGAGGACCAGGGACTGATTACCGGAGCTACCGAGCTCTCACTGGCAATTTTGTGCCGGGCGCTTTCTTCGAGGGCGCTGGTCGATGGCGCGCCCTCTGCAGGCGATCGCGCGAAGGGCTGGCGGGAACTGGCGGACAGGTATGAAGCCATTTCCTGGCAGACGCTGCGACCATTTTTGGCTGCGCCGGCGATGGTCAGCGGATCGAAGCGCGGGAACAGCAGTTGGGGATGGGATTGATTTTGTGGCTCAAACATTCCTGTTCAACATAAGCAGGTCGAACACTCTTGTTCGAATAAGTAGTCCGAACACTCCTGTTCGACATTCAAAATAACTCGAATACAAGAGTTCGATTGTAATTAACTGCAAATTGCGAACAAGAGTGTTCGCGCTACTGTGGATTGAGCAGCGAACAAGAGTGTTCGCGCTACTTTAACAAGGTTAAAAAACAATGAATAAACGATTGGAAAAACAGAAACGGGTTGAAGACGTTTGGAAGTGGCTGCAGAAGAATGTCAAGACGCTGGATGCGGTCGGCGGGGTTAAGGAATTTCCCGATTATCCGTTTCTCAAGAAACTGCTGCGGGCGCTCGTTAACCACCGGATTCTGATCGTGGCTAAATCGCGGCAGATGCTGGCGACCTGGACGATTTGCGGGTGGACTTTGTATCGGATGCTGCATGACGAACCGGGAATCTACCTGCTGCTGTCCAAAGGCGCGCGGGATACGGGCGAACTGGTCAAACGGCTGAAGATCATCATTATGAACCTGCCGCCGGACATTCGGGAGGAATTCAAGATTAAGAATGCAGAAGTTGTCTGCGATACGGAAAGCCGCATCCTGGCGCTGCCGGCGACCGAAGACGCGGTCAGAATGCACAGCCCGACGGCGGTTTTCTGGGACGAAATGGCGTTTACGCACTACAACGAAGCGATCTGGACGGCGGTGAAGCCTTCCATCGATTCCGGCGGCAGCTTTTTCGGCGTCTCGACTCCCAACGGCACGGACAATATTTTCTATCAGCTTTATACGGATTCCAACAACGGCTTTGGCAAGATCAAGCTGCACTGGCGCGAACATCCCCTGCGCGATAACAAGTGGTCTCTCGAAGCGAAAAGGGGGCTGTCGAAAGCTCGCTGGAGGCAGGAATACGAGATTGATTTCAACGTTCTTGCCGACCGTGTTTACAGCGAGTTCGAAACAAGTCTTCACCTCTTGGACAAACCGTTTCGCTGGAATCCGGAAAACGGTCCCATCTTTCGCGGAATCGATTTTGGCTATCGGCATCCTTACGTGATCTGGGCGCAGCAGATGCACAACGGCGAATTGATCGTATTTGACGAATGGGAAGGCAAGGACGCCACAGTCGATGAAATGGCGGTGGAAATCAAAGCCATCGACAGGAGACATGGCATTACGGAAAGCGATATCGCCTTCTCAGGCTGCGATCCCGCCGGCGCCGCCGTGTCCGACACGGGGATATCGGCGGTGGAGAGGCTTCGAAAACGGGGATTTAAGCTCGTATGGCGCACTTCAGAGATCGTTACCGGAATCGAAATCGTAAAGTCGCTGCTTAAGGACGCCGCCGGAACAGTCAGGCTCAAGTTCAGCCCGAAAGTGGAACGGCTGCTGTACCATCTGAGGCATTATCGCTGGAAACAGGATATAGGGCAGCCGTTGAAAGACGACGTACACGATCATGCGATGGACGCGCTGCGATATCTGGCGATCAACCGGCTGGAGCATCGGGCGACGGGATGGACTGAGGCTAAGGTTGCCGGGGGGAAGTGGTGATCCCCCCGGCCCCCTTGGTAAGGGGGTGTGTGGTGCAGGAGAGTTTGGGAGGTCTCTAAATTATATTACTACGTGCATTAAAAAGTGTCATTGCGAGTCTGCCTTTAGCAGACTAAGCAATCTCCTAACATCTTGATATTGCATAGTATTCCTCATCAAGCGGATTCCGTTAGATGGCAACTATTTTATGCACATAGTAGTAATAGCGCGAACACACTTGCTCGCTGATCCCCCCGCCCCCTTTGTAAGGGGGTGTGTGGTGCGCAAGAGCTTGCAGACGTGGGCGTCTGCAAGCTCTCTAAACCACAGTAAGGCTAACAGAAGTGTTCACTCTACTGAAGATAAAACATAAAGGAAAAATCATGCTATTCTGGAAACGTAAAAAACAAGATAGAGGCGATTTTCTTGACGGCTTGATAAAAGTGCGTGGCGGATTGCCTAAGAAACTGGCTCAAGCGCCGCGGTATGAAACGGTGCCGGAGCCGGCGCGGTCGTGGACGCCGCGAGGATTAAGCCGGAAAATGACAAGCATTAGCTCTGCCGGCGGATGGCAGGGAGAATTCAGTTACACCGGCAAAAACCGGCAGCAGTTCTACCGCTGGATTCGAGACTCGGTGCCGGTTATCAATGCTGGCGTCTGGGCCTGGGTGAGGCTGTGCGCTACCGAGATGACGCAGGTTATCGAAGGCTCAGCCGCTCAGCGCAGGCTCGCCGAAGAAGCTCTTGAAGAGCTCGATTGCAGAGTTTTAGAAATGCCTTACGGCAGAGGTTCGGGATTAACTAAACTGACTGAAGAACATTTTCTCGAACTGTTCACTTACGGCAAATTCGCGGGTGAGGCGGTTCTGGCTGAGGACGGCAAATCCATCGATCATTTCCGCTATATCGATCCCTACCTGATCGAATGGGAGCATGGGGCGGACGGCTGGACGCCTTATATCCATGATCCGTCCAAAGACCGGCGGGAACAGGTCGATCCTGAGCTGTTCTTCTTCGGCGCACTCGGAACCGATCTCAGCAATCCGATTGGTCCTGAACCGCTGGCGTCGATACCGTTTGTGGCGGAGGTCGATCAACTGATGCTGGAGGATATGGCGAGGTCGAGCCATAATGCCGGAACGCCGCGCCTGCAGATTAAGATCAATCGTCCTGACCCGTACGCCTGGGAAACAGACCGCGAATTTACAGACCGGGCGAATCGCTATTTTCACGAAACAGTGCGCGAGTTCCAGCATCTCGAACCGGACGACAACGTTTTTACCTGGGGCGACGTCGAAGTTGCGGTCATCGGCCAGGCGGGCGTCAGCCATCAATGGCGGCTGGGGCGTGAGCAGGTTATCGAGGACGTCATCACCGGATTGAAACTGTTTCCCTGGGTGCTGGGACGGACGCACAAGACGACTCAGAACTGGGTGCAGTCGCAGTTCGATCTGCTGATGGAAATGGTCGCCGCTCATCAGAAATCCGGCGCCGATTTGGTCGATTGGCTGTGCAGCCTTGAGCTGAAACTCAAAGGAATCAGTGCGCAGGTTTATCACCGTTTCTCCGGCCACCCCGATCCGTTCAGAATGGAACGAGCCAACGCTCAGAAAGTCGAACTGGAAAATATCGATTTTAAGGTCAGGAACGGATACATCTCGAAGGATGAAGGAGCGCGGGAAATGGGGTATGCCGCGGCGTTCAGGAAGGGAGATGAAGATGGATAAGCTCTATCAGGATAATAGTGGATCGGTAAATGTTGAACAAGAGTGTTCAAACCACTGTTTTAGTCCGACCCACTGTGGAGTTGGGATTGGGAATGCAGAACAAGAGTGTTCGGCCTACTGGAGGGGATTGGTCGATCCGGTTATCAGTTTTTCAGTAAACAGGAATATCATCGAAAACTTAAGACGAGGAAACACATCAAATGGAGTGGATACAACGAGAATTAGCGGGAACACTCCTGCTCGAAAAGGCTAAAGTCTCCGAGCGGGATATCGAAATCATTAACAATCTGCCGAATCCACCGCTGGTTCCGCTGACGGCAAGGGATATTTACGTTCGCCGCTGCCGGTTGGCGGGGGATGCGGTCGATTCGGGATTTGGGCGGTTCCGAACGGCGGATTTGCCCAAATTGCTGGAAATGGTTCAAGGCGCGCCGGCGTTGATCGGGCATAGGAAAGATACTTTGGGCGTCGCCCGGTTCTTTGGAGGCGCTGTCTGGCGCGACCCTCAAACCAAGATCAGCTACATCGTTCCGAAATTTTACTGGCTGCGCAATCACTCAGCGAGCGAAGACCTGAAGGTCTGCATCGACTGCGGAATTTATTCGGAAGCGTCGATCGGATTCGTCTTTCGCAAACCGACCTGCTCGATCTGCGATGAAGATATCCGCCGCTGCGAACATCTGCCCGGACAGGAATACGACGGAGACGCCTGTCATTTCTTCTACGACCAGATCATGCGGGTGACGGAAGGCTCTTTCGTCTATCGCGGAGCCCAGCCGGGAACGGGCTTCATGCTTCACGACGGCGTGGACGCCATTGAAAATCTGCCGAGGTTTAAACTCGACGGCGTGTGGTACCGCGGCTATCCGGAAAAACTCATCCAAACGGTTGAGGCGTAAAAATGCAGATCATAATGGATACGCTTCAGGTCGATGTTCGCCCCGCCCAGATTCTGATAAACGGCAAGCCGCAGGAATTTCTCTGGGCGCACGCTTCCTTCGGCGTTCTGGATGAACAAACCCGTAAAGTGCAATATTATGAACGATGGCTGCCGTTGGAAGAAGTCGGGAATGTTGAAAAGCAGACCGTCGATCATTTCAAAATGAGAATGGCTTTACTGGAAGAACTTGCTTCCGGAAAAGAACCTGCAAATCTGCGGATGTAAGCAAATTTGCAAACTCGTAAACTTTAAAATTCAAGGAGATAAAATGGAAATCTTAACTAATCCAATCGCGACCGGCATAATCGGCGTAATTGCCCCGGCGGCGATTATTTACCTTTGGAATCTGTTTCTGCCGCGCGAAAAGGCGTATGCATTCGGCTATAAGCTGATGAGCGTTATCATCGCTTTTTCGTTTGAGAAAATCGGCGAGAAACATGGTCGCAAAATAGCCGAACGGTTGTGCAATACGCTGACCGATTTCACGCGCGGAATGCACGACGCGACGCTGGGCAGATACCAGCCGGTGCAGCATGCGTGAGATAGATCTGATAGTCGTTCATTGTTCGGTATCGGAATTCGGAGATGCGGCGCTGATCGATCGGTGGCGTCGCGAGCGAGGATTCAGAATGAACGGCTATCATTATGTTATATTAAACGGCTATTCCGATTCGGAAAGTTTAAGGGAGCGCCGCCCGAATTTCTGGATGGACGGCAAAATCGAAACCGGTCGCGACTTAGACGAACCGGGAGCGCATGTCAAGTATCATAATACAAATTCGATCGGAATATGTCTGATCGGGAAAAACTGTTTTACATTCCAGCAGTTCATTTCACTGCAGCGACTGCTGACCGAACTGCAGGCTAAATTCCCCGCTGCCAGGCTTAAAGGACATTATGAACTGCTATCGAAAGAGCGGAGAATCAAGACATGCCCGAATATCGATATGAACTGGCTGCGCGGGGCGCTGTACGGGAATTTTTCAGCTTGAAAGAAAAGTAAACAATCTATCTAAAAAGGAATAGGAACGCGGATGACACGGATGCAGCGGATGATCGCGGATTTTGTTTCGCTGGATTGACTGTGTACGGAAGATTATTTCCCAGATCTTTGCTCATGAAGCGAGCTTC
>CAZWOY010000064.1:0-13392 GCA_964635255.1 uncultured bacterium | reverse complement strand
AGGACGCCTGACAGGCACTCGCTTTGTATTGACAGGCACTCGCTTTGAATTTTCGGATAGTCTGTTTCGCTTACATACCCCCCCATGCAATTTCTCGCGCGCCTGCGGCGCGCTTTCAGAAAACAGAAGACAGAAATCCAGAATTCAGAAAAAAGGACTGGACGGCTAATAACTAAACACAACACGAAACCCGAAATTAACGCTCGAAGCATTCGGGTCGTAGTTGATGCGATTAGCCGAGCGGCAGCTACCCGGATTGTCGGCCCACGAACCGCCCCGCAACACACGGGCTGATCTTCTCGGATTTTCCACATAAGCAGCGCCGTCTTTCCGTGCGTTTTTATAATCATGCCAATCATCCTCGCACCATTCCCAAACATTGCCATGCATATCATACAATCCGAACGCATTAGGCTTTAATTGACCGACAGGATGAGTTTTACCTCCGGAATTGTAGAAATACCAGGCATAGTCTTTCAATTCCGCTTCGTTATCTCCAAAGCAGTATTTCCCCTCGCTCCCCGCCCGGCAGGCATACTCCCATTGCGCTTCGCTCGGCAGGCGGTATTCCCTGCCGGTCAGTTCCGACAGTTTCTTACAGAATTCCTTGGCGGCGTTCCATGATACGTTTTCAACCGGATTATCCGCTCCCTTAAATTCCGATGGATTATGTCCCATGACCGCTTCGTACTGGGCTTGAGTTACGGGGATGGCGGACATTTTGAACGGTTGGATCGTTACCGGATGGATTGGTTGTTCATCTTTATAAACTTTACTGCCCATTTGGAATGTTCCATCCGGGATATCGACCATATTTTTCTCGATTTGGTCGATTATGTATCGGGAATCTGATAGAAATCGCTTATTTATTTTTTGTTCACTTTCAGTTTTTCTTTCTGTACTCTTTGAAACCTCAGTCAACATTTCGCGATATTCTTCATTTGATAACCATTCAAGCCCCTTATCGAATTTTAATAAATTAAATAGATACTCATTTTCCGCAAGGACATCTACAACCGCTTTATATTCATCTTTCATGCTTTTTACTATAATTTGACGTAATTTTGAAATCCATTCTTTATGTAAACCATTAAAATCTTTCAGTTCATTTGCTATTAATTCACCAATTTGTTTGGTTTGACCAGAGTCTTTTGTACCGGTATCTTCAATCACCGAAATTTTTATGTATTTACGAAAATCTTCATAGCGGCTTTCATTAGTAGCTTCATGAAGCAGCAATGCTAATGGATCATAGTCTTTACCTTCAGCCTTGCCGATTCGTGATGTTACAGTTATCCTGTTCAGCAATCGAATAATTGAGCGAGGATTGCGCTTCCCGGCTTCAGCAATAATGGGAATTGAAACCTCTCTTTGATTTCTACTGATAACTTCGCATTTCTCTAAATGCATTTTAATATACTCATGTAGATCTTTAGGTTTTCTTTCCGGCACATTGACTTGTACTTGAACGATTTTATCAAGGTAATCTTCACAAAATCGCTTATCGATGAAGTATTCTCTCTCGTATTTTTTCCGCATGACAGCGCTGATGATATCCTCATAAACTCCAAGAATAAAAGTAAATCCTTGCTGATTAAGGACAAGTTTGATATGCTCGATAAGTTCAATGGCTTTGTCGGGCTGGCAGCGATCAAGATCATCGACGAAGACGACGATTCGCGGAATTTTTGTTTTTTTTGTGATATTTTCCAGTTCCTCATATATATCAGTATATTGACTTCGAGTAAATATTTTATCGGTATCATACTCCTTGATTCCGGTGATAATTTCTTTTAAGGAGACGTTAATCCCGATTTTAGATAGAAATGGCACGCCCACATCGCCTTTAACTGAAAGCCCGCTTATGATCGACACTAATACTTTTATCATTTTATCAGATCCAATCTCTAATTCTCCTTCCCACGTATGCCTCCTTAATTCTCGATTAATCTTTGCCAAAAGTGGGATTAAAAGATGCTCTTCCTTTTCATACTGCCACGCATTAAACCACACGCCGACGCCCTTTTCCTGATAATCTTCAGCAACAACCTGCTTGATAAGCTTCATAAGGCTGGTTTTCCCCGTCCCCCAGCGGCCAAAAACGCCGATGGTCAAGGGATCTTCCGTCTCAACCGCGGCGCCGGCTAAGACCTGGGCGGTGGAAAGAAAATCGAGGCGATCGCTTTTAATCCGGTCGCCGATCGGGACGTCGCCTAATAGTCGTGAATTTGACATTGGGGTTTTCCTGTTATGGTTTGCGATAATTAAACGTTTGTAGCCTCGTTTTACGTCGCATTTTATTTACAGCAATTCAATACTAATGAATTGAAGTGTTTAAATAATTGGAAATCCGCTCCTTATTACCTAAACTGGAAAACTGTTTTTCGCATACGTCGCTAAAGCGCGCTAAAACTTTACGATTTATCGATTCCTGATCTTCGAATATGCCAATCGAGCGCTGTTTAACGCCCCACGCCTCAAATTTGAGCAAGGCGATAGTCGTATCCCGGACGCGATCATCATTAGGCAACGCGAATATGAATAGTGGATTAGACATACCGTTAACTCGACAATCGACGGTGTACATGGCTTGTGGGTCATTTTCCGGATCATGCCAATTATATTTTCGACGTTCCTTTGGAATTATAGCCGACATTAATTCAAAAAAATCTTCTATGAAAGTTGAGCGAATCCTTTCACGCGCAAGAAAAGAAACATCGCTTATCTTCACTAACGCTTGAATAAAAGAATAAAGCGCATCGCCGTATTGTTTGTTCTTTACCTTTACTATCAATTCACCGTCTCTATCGTCAATACCAAACATTGATAGGGTATTTGTGATTATTTTCTGGCGCGTTCCACGCTTTAAATCTTTCTCATCAAGATCATAAGTCAGGTGCATATAGGTATGTCCTTCGTCAGAAATTACCCAGTCAGATTCCTCGTGTTTAAAAACGATGGAAAAATGATCGCCATCCTCAAACATAAACGGAGTTAAAATTCGATAACGGTTGACGCCTTCACCTGAAAGGCGAATTTTTTCGCAGACTTTCGTCTTGAAATTTTGTTCAATTTCTGCAGCAATCATATCTCAAATCCGCCAAATAAGCTGTTTTGATTCTCTGAAGAAGGTTGAAAACCACAATCATGAAGCATGCAATGAAATGCTTCGCGATAGTCTCCATATCTATCAGTAGGTTCAGCATAAGCATCTTCCCGCATGCCAATCTCCTGATAACGTTCAGTTGCCTCATGAATATGAAAATTATAAAATGTATTTCCCTCAATCTTATTAGTATGCTCCCCATGTTTCCCATTATAACGTCTTAATCGAAATAACTGGCTTGAAACGGTAGGTTTAAACGCAAGAATTATAGAGAAATCAAGCGCATTAAAATTGCTTTGTCTCAATATTAATCGATACTGCTTTCCGCTATCCCCGGTAACATCCAATTTCCGTTCCTTATGACCTCTTTTGCCACGAAGTTGAATCGGAGGAGTGTAATTATCGGGAAGCGCTTTAGCTTCTCGAATCATCTGTGATATCTCTGAATCTGAATACTTAATTGGCATAAATTTATGAGATATTTTTTTTGAAGAATCCCCCCTGCAACAGCAGGGGGGAAATTCTAACTTTCTAACTTTCTCACAAAATCCTACTTCACCAACATAACCTTCTTAACCAGACTAAATCCATCCCCGGCAAGCCTGACCAGATAAACGCCCGCAGATCGATGTTCGGCGTTCCAGACTGCAGTGTGACGTCCGGCTCTCAGTTCGCCGCTTTGCAAGGTTTCGATCAGTCTGCCGCTGACGTCGAATACCTGCAGATTGACTGCGCCGTCCTCAGGCAAGCCGTATGAAATGCGCGTTCGGTTGTTGAACGGGTTGGGGTAGCAGTCGGACAGGTAGTATTGCTCGGGAACCGGCTGCTTTATCGAAACGTCGAGGGCGGTAAAGGCGTCGGTTTCGTAAGCCGGTCCGGCGCCTTGATGGACGGCTTCAACGTTCAGCCGATGCTCCTCGCCGTTTTGATCGATTAAGTGCAGCGTGAAGGCTTCTCCGTCTTGTAAGCCGTCTGTTTCATCCGTGTATTCGTCGTCGCCCCAGACGGCTAAACCGCAGCGTCCATCCGTAATCGTCCCCATTCCGGCGACAACGCCTGACGAAGACTTGGCAAATACGAAACCGCCATCGGATGCTGTTTCGCCCTGAATCTCATCGATGAGAACGCTCATGTTCACGCCCGTAATCTTAAAGGGCGGTTTAGGCGCTTCGGGCTGAGAGCCTCGATCGGTTTCGAGGGCTGCGAGCTCTTCCTGCTGAACAGGATAATTGAAAATGATCTCTTCTTCCGAATCGATTTTTATCATATAACCCTGTCCTTGTTCCCAGAATTCCATATTTGAGAACCAGAAGAATGGATTCAGGAAACGTCCCTGACCGTCTTTCGCGATTATTATATAATCGAGAATCTCGTGGACAACGTAAAGATCGGGCGCACGGGCGTCCAATTCATAATCCGGGAAATAGGCGATTATGTTCCAGCCTCCATTCAGCGGGACGTCCGCCTGCGGGTGTATCGGATGACCGGAGAAGGTCGCTTCCGCCGCCTCGCGAACCTTAATCAGGTAGCCGTCGGTCAATTCCCAGCAAGGTATGCTGCTAAAGTCCCAAGCCGGACTCCAGAACCTGCCGCGCTCATCTTTCATAATGAGGACGTTGTGGGCGTCTTCATCGATTCGGAGCTGCTCGAACATCTCTATCGCGTCCGGTCCCTGAGCGTCCTCGCCGGCGTAGAATTCACGCGGATCGACGTTGATTGAAATCATGTTCCAGCCTTCGACCAATTCTAAAGTCAATTCGCGTTCGGTTCGCACGTCCAGGCTTAGGATTGTATGTTCACCCGGCACCCAGTATTCGAAACCTTCCTCAATGTTCGGGATAGCGTCCCATTCCCGCTCTTCCTGCGGATCCCACACTTTAAAGGACATTGCTTCCATCGGTTCGAACTGACCGTTATCCTCTTGGTCTCCATAAGCCCGGAATTCTATCTCGTGATCCTCAACCCAGACTACGCCGCCGCTGAGGACGTCTCCGGGCGTAAAGACGCCAACTTCCCAGCCGGTCGGTATCGGTTCGTCGTTAAAGAACATGCCGGTCAACTGCAATCTGTGACTGCGGCGCGTTGGTTCGAAACCGGCGTAGTGTACGACTTCCGGCAGTCCGGTTCTGAGCGTTACGTCGATTTCCACTAATGGATCGACCGGATCGTTAGTCTGAATTCGGAGAACGCCGTTGTAGATTCTTTCATTTTCCAACCGGCTCGCATCGAACTCAAGATTAATGTCCAGCGCTTCGCCGGCAGCCAATGTTCCATCGTCGGGATCGAAATCCAGCCAGGGAATAATATCCCGGCGTGGATTGTCATTCCTGCCGGAGGCGCTTCTGACGGCGCGTAAATCAAGATCGCGTTCTTCGTCCTCGCCGATTTCTTCAGCGTCGATTTCAAACGTCAAATCAGCTCGGCCTTCGCGATCTTCGTTGGAAATAATCATGGTTTTAACAATCGGATCGTCCTCGACCAGCATTGCTGTGAATATGTTTTCACGGTTCTCCGGCAGGTCGATTCTGATTCGGGGACCTAATACCGCCGTACCGCGGACTTCCCACCAGATTTCGCCGTTATCGACGTTTTCGGCGTTGGTTATGAGATGGATCTCCGCTGCATGGTTGCCAATCTCAGACGGAGTGAAGATTAGATTTACCTGAACCTCTTCCTGCGCCGGAATAACCAGATCGGCAGGTTCGAAATCCCAATTGTCGGGATCGCTGATTTCCACTTCCTCGACCGTCACCGGCGCGGTGCCGATGTTGATCAGCGTAACCGGCATTGGAACGCGGCTGTGTTCGAAAGCCGGCTCTTCCCAGACGACGTCCTGCGCGTCGTCGAATGGATGCGGCAGCGGATCGCCGCTGATTTCAGGATGGCCGGAAACAGTGATGGAAATGCGCACTGTCTGATCGGGATTTTCAGGATCGTTTGAGAGGAAGTGAACGTCCGCCTCGCACATACCGCCCAGCAAACCTTCGGTGTTAATCGTCGCGATAATGTCCATATCGCCGCCGGGATTTATTTCACCAGAGGCGGGATCGATGGACAGCCAATCCGTAAAGGCTGCGAGATAGTCCAGATAATAGCACAGTTCCTCGCCTGCAGATCCCCAGTGGGGCGGATCATTGAAATTCTGATGCTGATGACCGTCGGTTGTCCCGCCAACGACGCAGTAACCGCCGCCGTACCGATAGACCAGTATTCCGGGCGTCTCCTGTCCTTCAAGCGAGGCTATAACCTGATACCAGTCGCTATTCTCAACGTCCTCTATCGCCTCGATTTCATAATGGACATGGTAGAGAGCGCTGCCGCGCAGTTGCGTTCCCGGCTCCCATTCCATCAACTCGGCTAAGTAATTGTAGTTGTCGTCATCCGGATCGGCGCTGACCCGCACAGTTCCGTTGCTCGTCCCCCCGCGGGCATAGCGCAGTCCGCCGGGATGCACGGGAACGACATTATACTGATTTGTACCTGTGCTTGCATAGAACGCTCCGCCATCATCGACCCACTCTTCAAACCGTTCCTGGTTTTCATTGTAAGCCGCGTTGAAGGCGTCCACCTGTTCACTGTGGCAAATCCAGATCACGCCATAATCCTCGATTGGGAAATCATCGAAATCTGCAGTATTATAGTGATCATACTCCAGCCCTTCAACCTCATCGAGAACTAATTCCCATAAGTTGCCGCCCCAGGCGGCGCGATCCTGAAAAATGGCAAACCTGGATTCCGGCTGGTCGCGGTATGGAATCCGATCGCCGGCGACCGTGGCTGATCTTATAGAACGAACTCCGGCGTTATCGCGATTTTCGTCCTCAACATCTTCAATGTCTGTTTCAAATTCAAGTACGCTTTCACCGGCATTGGTGAGGTTAATCGCCACTTCGATTTCTTCGTCGGGATCCATTTCACGAGCTATTTCCTGCGGTTCGATTTCAAGCGCCGGCGCGTCCAGAGCCTGACCGCGGCATTCGACTTCATAGCCGTTTGCGAAATCGGGATCGTTCGAGATAAAGTTTAACGTTGCGGTTTGCCTGCCGCCGCGATCCGGATCCGGATCATACCAGATCGTTAAGCGCCGCTCTTCGCCGGGCGGAACTGAGAAATCCTGAAGGTCTTCTTCCTCGACATAGAAATCGGGATTGTCTTCGTCAACTTCGACTTCTTCGATAGTCAACACTCCGCTGCCTGTGCTATGGACGGCAACCTCCTGCGATTTTGGATATCCGAAATAGGTTGCGCCGAAATCGACCGGCGGTTCGTCCTGACCACCAGGCGCTACGTGGATTCGCGGAACGCCCAGGACGGTTAAAATAATTTCGACAGAAGCGTCCGGTATCCAGTACGGTTGCGCAGGATCGTTGGAAAAGAGATGAATGAATGCGTTGTATTCGCCGCCCAATGTATGTTCCGCATTCAGCGTCACGATAATATCCACATCGGCTCCGGGTTCGATAACGCCTTCTCGCGGCTCCCACATCAGCCAATTGACCTCTTCGGTTCCATCATCGACTATCTCAAATTCCGGTCCCTGCCAAGGGCAGATCCACAAGTTTTTTCCATCATGCCCCAAACCATCCCAATAATTTGAGAACTGGGTTTGAAAACGATTCCAGGCTTCTACAACCTCCCATTCATCAGTATCGATGTGCGCCTGCCAAATCTCGTTCGGCGCTGCAGCGTTGTTTCTAAGCCAAAGCTGTCCTTCGGGATGCCCATCGACCCAGGCGATTCCCCGGTTGTTCAAATTGCCGGGAATCCCCTGCTGTCCGCGAATCTGAATCTGACCGACCTGGTTGACCTGATTGTCGCCTTCAAATTCGTAAATGTTTACGTTTCCATTATTCGTCTCAGCATAGACAAACAACAATTCCAGTTCAGGACTGTACGCCATTCCATCGGGACGAACCGGAATATTCAACGCCTGATTCATTTGATTGCCCTCGGCGTCGAACATTGTGCATTGATTTTGGTTGATGTTCGGCGCGTAGGTTATACCGTTGCGGACGAAGAAATCCATCGGTCTGATCTGGGTCTGGGTTTCCCATTCAATGTTGAATTCCTCATACTCCTCATCGAACGAAACGGCTGCAAGCCAGCTTGGGCTGTAGGTTGAAACAACCATCCACTCGTTTTCATAGTCGAAATGAGCGTGTTTGTAGCGGTTTTGCGGCGCATTACCCCACGGCCAACCAGCAATCTGGTCGCCGGGATCGTCGCGCGCCGGTCCGACGTCTCTCCCTGCCGCTCTAACGCTCCGCAATTCAATGAGATTGTCTCGCTCTTCTTCGATCCATTCGACCTCAGACCGCCAATTAAGATTCGGTTCTCCATCGTTGGCAATATTAATAATCCGTTCGGCGAAATCGCCTTCCTCTAAGTCCACCTCGATGACCTCGTTTTCTAAGATCATTCGCGGCGGATCCGACGTTTCGCCAAATACGAGAATATCGACCGGGTCGAAAGCCTCCCCATCGAAATCTTCGAATGATATGGTAACGATCGATTCCTGATTTCCCGCATCTTCTGCATTTAGAACGATATCTACGAAAATCTCCCCGCCGCCGGGTATGACTCGCTCTTCATCAGGATTCCAGTCGATGGTGAAAACATCGTTCTGCGATTCAATGTCATCGATTGTGAGAACGTCGGTGCCGGCGTTAGCGATTTCAATTGCAATCGGATAAGGTCCGCCCCAATAAAGCTCATCGTAGCGTTCATTGAAATCGATCTCATCCGGGAATCCTAAATCTTCATCCCAGGCAACCTCCGGAACCGGAAATCCGGAAACTTCCAGAGAAACTTCCACAACAACGTCCGGATTTTCAGGATCGTTGGACATAACGTGTAAATTAGCGCCGTATTCTCCAGTGAACAGGCCCGTTGCATCGAAGGTTACTACAACATCCTGATCCTCGTCTGTTTCCAGAGCTCCGGAATTCGGATCGCATGAAATCCATTGCGAAGACGAGAGAACGTCAAGGTAATAGATCATCCCTTCGCCGGTTCTGCCCCAGTGATACTGGTTTGGGCTGTTATGCAGGAAACCGTCGGTTGTCGTGGATACAACGCAGAATCCTCCTCCGTATCTGTAAACGACAATAATCGGTTCGCGCAGCGGATTGCCTTCCGCGATGATCTGATACCAGTTGGAATTGTCGATCTCTTCAAGCTCATCTTCGATAAAGGTTCCATGCGCGCATCCGTTGCCATGAAGCCTTTGTCCGGCGCGCCACTCCCAACCGAACGGATCGTTTTCGTTCATGTAGTCTATCAGCCAGTTATCCTCGGGATCGACGGTAAGCGGGCATTCATTTTGGGACTGGCTTCCTCTGTAAACCAATCCACCGGGATTTACAGGACGAGTATTGTGAAAATTAGTGCCGGAGCAGTGGTAAAGTGCGCCGCCGCGGTCGATAAATTCTTCGACGCGTTCGAGATTGCGGTTGTATTCCGCCACCCAGGCTTCGCTCTCGTAGTTGCCGATCCACATAAAATCATAATCGTTCAGATCGACGTCCTCCATCTGCCCCCATGTCTGGTAGCGGTCATATTCGAAGTCCTCGATGTCTCGGAAATAACGTTCGTAATCGAAATTGTTCCAGCCGCAGCGCTGCTGGACAAGCAGCCCTCGCCCATTGGGCTGATCACGGTAAGGGATCCTCTTTGGCGGCGCATCTTCCCGGTTTTGGTATGATTCGGCGACATAACCTTCGTTCCAGATCGGATCGTCCGCCGACGGCGTATTAACAAACTCCGTCATTTCCACCTGAGCAGCGCTGACGCGAGGCGCGCCGCCGGCTCTTCTGACGTCCCGCTCGACGCCTTGATCCCGGTTCATTCGGCCCTCGATTTCCTCGATCTCAATATCCCACCTTAGCCGCGCATCGCCCAGGTTGATGATATTGAAAACATGCTCGGAATTTTCTCCCGTTCGCAAAGCGTCGTTTAACGCAAGCGGATCGACTTCGATAATCGGCGGTTCAAACGACTCGGCTCTCAAATCGATTTCGTATTCCTGATTGTTCGGATCGTTCGAATCGATAATCATAACCGCTTCATAAAGTCCGACGTCGTCAGATGTAAATCGAAACATAACTTCCGCTTCCTGATCGATTTCAATTTCGAGCTCTTCCGGTTCAGCTTCGAAATTCTCCGATTCGGAGAAAATATCATCGACGATCAGCAGATTCGTCCCGTTATTATGAATCGTGATCGGGATTTCATAAACCTGATCAACGAAAATATCCGGGAAATACATATTGAAATCGACAACTGGATCCTCAGGATCAAATCCGGCTTCCTCTTCCCAGTCAACAATTATTTCAGACGCTCCCTCAACGTTTAGCGTTATATCGACCGTAACGTCCGGATCATCCGGATCGTTGCTGAGAATATGCAGTTCGGCGATATATTCACCGTCGATCAATTTCGTTCCGTTCAGGATTACGAAAATGTCGCGGTCGCCCCCTCCGCCGATAGCGCCGGCTTTCGGTTCATACCTGAGCCATCTCAGTTCCTCTTGTCCATCGTCGAACACGCGATATTCCGCCAGATTCCGGCTCGCTATCCAGAGATTTGTCATATCATGTCCAATCCCATCCCAATAGTCCTGACCGGGGGAATCAAACCGGTGAAAGGCTTCTTCGACCTCCCATTCGTCGGTATTTACGCGAATCTGCCAAATCTGGTTCGGAGCGGTCTGGTTATTGGTCATCCACAATTGACCGTCGGGATGATCGTTGACCCAGACGATACCGCGGTTGTTTATATTGCCGGGAATCCCTTGCTGTCCTCTAATGGCTATTTCCCCAACTTGTTCGACTTGTGTGTCGTTTACGAATTCAAAGACTCTCACATTGCCGTTAGCCGCATCTGAGAATACGAACAACAACTCCAATTCGGGGCTGTAGGACATGCCGTCGGGTCTTACCGGCACGTTCAAAGCTCCATTTATCTGATTGCCTTCCCCATCGTAGCGATTGCATACCGCCTGGTTAATCTGCGGGCAGTAAACGACGCCGTTTCGCACAAAGAAATCCATTGGATTAACGCCGGGCTGCGTTTCCCATTGAATTTCGAAGTTTTCATAGTCACCCTCCCAGGCAACGGCTCCCAGCCAGTTCGGACTGTAGGTCGATAAGCACATCCATTCGTTTTCATGGTCGTAATGAACGTGTTTGTATCTGTTGACCGGAGCTCTATTCCAGGCAAACTGCGCTATCGGATCGCCGGGATCATCGCGCTCCGGTCCGATTCTGTCAGCCGATCTGACCGATCTTAGATTATGATCTCTTTCCGGCTCCTGAACAATTTCGCCCTCGATTTCAAATCTCAGTTCCGCTTCGCCGGCGTTTTCGATATTTATAATATGTTCATGCTCCTGCGCTCCGACCAGTTCATCTTCTATCGCATTCGGCGCAACCGAAATAATCGGCGGGGAACTGGGAGTTCCGAGAACAATCACTTCATAGACTTCGTCATCGACGTCGTTTGAAGTGAACAACATCGAGGCGTCCATTTCTACGGTTTCTTCGGCTTCAAGCGTTAAAACCATTTCGACGCTCTCGCCGGGAGCTAATGGATCGATATCGTCTTCTTGATCGACGCTGAGGTAATCGGAACCTTCGCCGTCGAATTCAATGCTCTCGATGACCAAATCCTCAAAACCGATATTTTCCACGGTAAATGGAATCTCGTAAGGATGACCGATGAACAGGTCTTCATAGGTCATATCATAATCGATAGCGTCCGGATATCCCGACTCGCGCGCCCAGCTAACCGCTATGTCAGGCGCATTAACTACCTCGACAATTATGGCTGCGACTGCGTCTTCATTATCGGGATCGTTGGAGAGAAAGTGGAGGTCGGCTTCATAATTGCCCTCAGCTAAACCGGTTGCATTAAGGATAACGTCCACTTCTATCGTCGATTCAGGCTCGACCTCGCCATCCGCCGGATCGACTTCGATCCAATTCTGAGCGTTAGCCAGACGGTCTAAATAATGGCACAGCTCATCGCCCGCCGATCCCCAGTTGGGCGCTTGATTCCAGTTTCGGTGCTGGTGACCGTCGGTGGTTCCCGCAACGACGCAGTATCCGCAGCCGTAATTGTAAACCACAATTCCCGGCGTATCCTGCCCCTCGAAGGAAACGATCGTCTGGTTCCAGTTGCTGTTTTCGATATCGTTAATGGCGGCTTGCGTGTAATGGACATGAAAGAGTGAACTGCCTTGAAGCCCGGTTCCCTCTTCCCATTCCATTAATTCAGCGAGATAATTATAGTTTTCATCGTTTGGATCGCCGCTGACTGTAACGGTTCCATTCTGCGAAGCGCCGCGCGTATATTCAAGCCCGCCGGGATGCACTGGAACTACGTTATATTGGTTCGTACCTGTGCCGGCATAAAAAGCGCCGCCTCGATTAACCCATTCTTCGAATCTCTCACGATTCTCATTATAGGCGGCGTTGAAATTGTCCGGTTGCTCGCTGTGGCAAATCCAGATCGCGCCGAAGTCTTCGATTGGAAATTCAGCAAAATCTTCTGAAGTAAAATGCTCATATTCCAGTCCATCGACGCGTTCAAGAACTTCCTCCCATAAATTAACGCCCCATGCCGCTCTATCCTGGAAAAGAGCGAATCTTGATTCTGGCTGATCACGGCGCGGTCCCCCCTCGCCATTCTGAGCTTCCGGCTCGTTTATTACTTCCACGTTTGTTCGGAAAGTAAGAACTTCATCGCCGTCGTTGGTTACTTCGATTTGAAAAGTTCGGGTCTCGCCCGTAAATAATTCCGCAAATATTTCCTGCGGATCAAGTGAAATCACCGGCTGATCCCGGTCCGGCATTCCCTGGTTATTGCCCTCCGCTGTCAAGCCGGCAGCGATCCCCCCGCTGCAAAAACCCGTCGATAAAACTAAAAGCATAACTAAAAATGCGCTTAAACGAAGCATGTTAACCTCCAAAGGTTTCTATATTCAAAGAAATGAAATAAAATCGAGGGTGAAATGTACGTTTGACCATACAACATTACTATCTTACTAATATATAATTTCCAGTGTTATTTTCGCAAGATAGAATAACAATCCCTGTAAATCATTGAAAATGTACTTTTAAACAAGTTAATAATCCGCCCGATATAAATAAAGTGTTTTCTTTTTTCTTTGTCAGCGTCTTTTTTCATTGCGTCGCGCTGAACAGAAGAAAACAACTCGCCACGGAACATGAAAAAAGCTGGTTTAATCACATTGAGTGCGCGCTTCAGCGCGCAGGAGGCGCCCG